>NZ_SMLV01000156.1 GCF_009711525.1 Fulvivirga lutimaris | reverse complement strand
GGGGAGTTCAGCAGGAGCTGGTCGTACTGATTTGCCAAAGCAAAGTTAAGCCGAATAAATCAATTGTTAAAATTATATTCTCACTTTGCAATATCTTTTATAAATTCATACCCCAAAAGCACCTTTAACCATGACAGATAGCGTAAAATACCAGTTAAGAATATTAAATCTTTCGTGTTATCGACAAGATGAAAGTGATGGCGATGAGGTCTTTCTGAAAATCAACAAGGATAAGGTCTGGCCCGTAGATGCCAAGTATGTAAAGGTTAAAGAGGGAGATCATAAAGTGGCTCATAATATAGAAGGGATAGCCAAAGATGAGACTGTCAGTATAGAACTATGGGAGTATGACTTCTGGACGCCAAATGATAAGCTTGGAGTATTTAGTATGTTGATTAACGAAAGAGGAGGACCTTTCAAGACAGACTTAAAAGTAGAAAAAGGAGAGGAGGCTAAGTACAGTCTGGAATGGGAAGTTTATTAGTCACTGATACCGTTGAGGTACAAGTTAAATTCTAAGGGACTAGCTTTTATAAATTCGTCTTCCGCAAAATCATCATATATTTCTGCATCAAACTGCATATCTCTTTTCTCAATTTCTTTGTTCGAGTGAATAGTTAACTCAACACCCTCAAAAGTTTTTGGATTTAGCTGAACAATAATCTTAAAATCGCCAAAATCCTTTTTAAAATATTCGTGAATCATAAATAAGCTTTAAACCTCAGCAAAGGTAGCATGTTTCTTTCTGATATTTTGAACGTCAATTGCCGGCAACTTAATATTTTCAATAAGAGATTGTTCTAACATGGTAGCCCATGTTTCAAGGTATTTGATCACATCATTTTTATTGTTGTGTTGAAGATATCGCTCTTCAATCGGCAGGCACTGTAATATTCGGTTATCACTTAGCTTTTCAAGATGTTTGAGATCATCTGAGTCAAAACCAAAGTCTAGCATTTGACTAATAAGGTCATCCATCAATAGGCCACTGGTAGGACAATAGTCATTTAACTGTTCATTCCAGTCGCCATGTTTCTGCATAGCCTTGGAATGTATTTCTTTGCTGCTCATTTCAGTGATTTGCTGAGCTAGAAATCCGCAGTTACAGCTTCCCATATGTCCCCATTGATAGGTCGATGCCTTTGATAACTCCTTGGCTGTTTTTCTCAGAACTAGTATGATTTCATTATTAGCTTTTGCCATGCCTTTGTGTTTTAATTAATAACAAATTACAAAATGGAAAGTTTGCTTACAATACATAAACCATAAATTGGATGTTAATCTAAGCTAATGACCGTTAGTCAACCTTTATAAGGTCTGTTTGGCGAAGATTGGATATTTTAGTGCTCCTTTAAACCAAAAACCAAAAAATACTACGATGAAACTAAGTAAATTGAATATTAAGCCATTGGCTACCGTACTGGGGGCAGCCCTACTTTGGCAGTCTTGCGGTGAGAAGCCTGAGGCTGCAACAGAGGAAAAAGAAGTAGCTGCCATTAATCTTGAATTAATGGATACCACTGTTAGCCCCGCAGATGATTTTTTCAGATTTGTTAATGGTAATTGGGTTGATAAGACTGAGATTCCTGGAGATCAGGGAAGATGGGGTAGCTTTAATGAGTTAAGAGAACAAACTAACGAAACTGTATTAAATGTACTTGAGTCTGCAGCGAAAAGTGATAAATATGCAGCCGGTACAGACCAGCGCAAAGCTGCTGATTTCTATGCCATTGGTATGGATTCTTTGCTTGCAGAGCGTGCAGGTGTTCAGCCCTTGCAACCACATTTAGAACAAATTGCTTCTATTAGTGATGTGACAAGTTTACAAAAATATTTATCAGAGCAAGAGACCTATGGTGGAGGTGCATTCTTCGGGTTTGGCGTTTTCCCTGATCTGAAAAACAGCAAGGTGATGGGCACTTACCTTGGTCAGGGTGGCTTAGGGCTTCCTGATCGGGATTATTACACAAAAACTGATGGCAAGTCCAAGGAGATTCGAGAGAAGTATGTGAAGCATGTTTCAAGAATGCTTCAATTGCTCGGTGACGATATGACCTCTGCAGATGCTCAGGCTAAGAGAATCATGACTTTAGAAACAAGGTTAGCTAATGCGTCTATGACTAATGTGGAGCAAAGAAACATTCCTGCTCTTTACAATAAAATGTCTTTAAGTGAGCTTTCTAAGATTGTTCCTTCAATTGACTGGAAAATGTACTTGGCAGACATTGGTGTTACAGGTGTTGATACCTTAATTGTTACTCAGCCTAAGTTTATGGAGGAGTTTCAGAAAATAGCAACCAAGGTTCCTATGTCTGATATTAAAGAATATCTGAGATGGAGATTAATTGACGGTGCCGCTGCCTACCTAAGCAATGATTTTGTTCAAGCCAACTTTGAATTCTTTAGCAAAGAGTTGAGAGGAGTTGAAGAGATGCGCCCAAGGTGGAAGCGCGTGCTTGGAACAACTAACGGTTCTTTAGGAGAGGCAATTGGTAAACTTTATGTGGACGAGACTTTCCCTCCGGAAGCTAAGCAGAAAGCAATGGAAATGGTGGAGAATATCAAAATTGCTTTCGCAGAAAGAATTAAGGCGTTGGATTGGATGACAGATTCTACCAAAGAGAAAGCTTTGGAGAAATTGAAGACCATGACTGTGAAAATCGGGTATCCTGATGAGTGGAGAGACTATAGCGCATTGGAGGTTAATGGTGACCCTGAAACCAGTTCTTATGCACAAAACTTGATGAACGCTGCTAAGTTCGGTTTTGAGCGTCAGGTAGCTAAATTAGGTAAGCCAGTAGATAAGAAGGAGTGGGGTATGAGCCCACAAACGGTGAATGCGTATTTCAATCCATTATTTAATGAGATTGTATTTCCTGCAGCTATTTTACAGCCACCATTCTACAACTACAAAGCGGACGATGCTGTGAATTATGGTGGTGTTGGTGCTGTTATTGGTCACGAAATATCTCATTGCTTTGATGATCAGGGAAGCAGATTTGATGCTGAGGGGAATTTGAAAAACTGGTGGTCTGATGAGGATGCCACTAACTTCAAAGAAAGAACAGGAATGCTTGTAGCTCAATATGACGCTTATGAGCCGTTGGATAGTGTGCATGTAAATGGAGCCTTCACGTTAGGTGAAAATATTGGTGACCTTGGTGGAATCAATGCTGCTTATGATGGTTTACAAAGACATTTGGCTGCCAATGGTAATCCAGGTTTGATAGATGGTTACACACCAGAGCAAAGATTCTTTATGTCTTGGGCTACTGTTTGGAGAATTAAGTACAAAGATGA
>NZ_SMLV01000296.1 GCF_009711525.1 Fulvivirga lutimaris | reverse complement strand
TACCGATGACATTTCGGTACCTGTCACTAATGTTTTGAAGCCTGCCATATACATTATGCGGCCTGAATATGACATAGTTTAACCCGAACATTTCATGAGCTGCCTTTAAGTCCATTTCAACAGCATATTTTGCAATGCCATATGGATCCTCGGGCATTGGTGCAGCAGTTTCTATCATAGGTACGGCCTGTGAACCATACACCGCTATAGAGGATGTAAAGACAAAGCATTTTATCTTATGGTTTACAGCAGCGTTGATTAAGTTGATACTGCCGATCAGATTATTATTGTAATTGAAATTTCTGATGAAATGACTTAATCCTTCAGCGGCATAGGCTGCCAAATGATACACATAATCAAATTGATGTTGCTCAAAAAGTGAATTCACCAGCTCCTGATCACAAATCGACCCTTTGATGAAAGTTGCCTTTGTATTTACGTTGTCTTTAAACCCTCCACTCAAATCATCCAGCACTACCACTTTATGTCCGAGCGTTAGTAATTCGTTGGTTACATGTGCCCCTATAAAACCTGCACCACCTGTTACTAGAGATTTAATCATATACTTCGTTTCATATTAAACTGCTTAGCAAAGACATGCAGAGTGCTTTAGTATTTGAAGACCTAATATTGCGTTAGATTGCAATTATCGGATTTTAAATCCTTTGATCTTTATTCTAAGTTACAAATGTCGCATAGCTATAGTCAACATTTCTCTCACTCAATATTTAGGGTTGCCTTCTATGCATAGACATTTTCCTATAGAGTCTTTTTTAAGCTAATAAATTTTTCACAAGCTCGAACTAGCTTGTAGAATCTAGTCCAATTTTTAGCTTGATTGGTTTCTGACAAGCTTTGGATTAATTAACTTAGATAGGAAATATATCAAAAAATGATTCGAATAAGTCTCGTCCTAATTTTCTATTCCTGTATCACACCCCTCCTCGTTCACGCTCAAGAACCTGTAGTTGATAAGACCAGACTGGAATATGATGAGGACATGATCGAGTCGTTTCAGGTGGGAATGTGCGTATCCAACGATCAAAAATTTGGAGTTTTTTTTACTTGACAATGGTGAGCTCAATATTATGGATCTTTCAAGATCCCATTTTACGATGTCTTACAATTTCGAAATATCAAATCCTAGAGAAATTTTATTTACAAAAAATGACAGCCATTTGCTCTTGGTTGAAAGCCATAGGGTACGATTGATAGATTGGCAAAATGGAAGCGAAGTAATATCAAAAAAATATGAAAATGAAATTCAAATTGTACGATCATCCAATTATACCAATCACTTTGGAGTAGCAAACGACTCAAAAATTGAAATTTGGGACATAGAAAATCTTAAAATATCTAAAACTCTCAATGTTAAAAAGAGAATCACAAATATTTCTTTCAGTCCATTCTCTACTGAAATTGTTATCAGTCCCACTTGGAATGTTTTGAGGAATAGGATTTTTATTTTTGATTATCAATCCGGAAAAGAGAAATATGAAATCAAAGGAAAATATTTAGCCTCTTATGACAATGTGGGTCAGCGAATGGTTTTTTGGCAAAATAATGCGGTACCTGGTTTGACTGTAGGCACTCCAGTTTTTGGACATCAGTCTTTTGATAAAAAAGACTATCAGTCCCTCACATATTTCGATGGCAAGCAAGAAAAAAATAGTGATGTTGGTTTCTATTTATCCACACTTCATCTAAAAGACAAGCTTATTGGTGCAGGAGGTTATCGTGGATTCAGTGTGTTTGATTATAAAAAGGGAGGCAAAGTTTTTACAACAAAAAAAACCAAACGCGACCGAAGCTCTTCAGGGTTTTCTGCAATGCGCGACTATGCAGCAAACGCCCATTATTTACTTAACGATGATCTGGCGCTTATCAATGCCTATGGTGACAACATTAACCAGATCTACAGCGCTACGGAGAATAAAATAGTGGGGTACATTTTTGTGGATGCTGGTGGAGACTATGCTGTAGTGTCAAGAGATGGTCGATTTGATGGCACCCCTGAATCGTCATCTAAGCTATTTTGGAGTTCTCGAAAGTCTTCTAAACAAACAAGTTTAGAAAGTACCTTTAGCAGAGGCTTTACTCCTGGATTACTTCAAATCTTGCTTGCAGGTAATGAAGTTTCTAAAGAATTGGTAATTGATGATGCAATAGAAAATGTACCTGTAGTTCAGTTAACAAAATTCAATAATCAAGAACTGCCAACTTCTACTCTCCCAAGGTTAGAATCGAGCCAAAGGGTTTGCAGTGTAGAGGTAAATGTTCTTGAAAACAACAACAATGTTTCAAGCATTAAGCTCTTCCAAAATAATAAGCTTGTAGGGATAAGTGAGCAACAGAGCAAAGCCACTTTTGAAGTTAATTTGACCAATACTTTTGGAGATGAAAATTACTTTTACACCGTAGCGATCTCAAAAGATGGTATTGAGTCAAAGAAGAAAAAAATGGTGATTAAATATTCAGGAAAGACCGATGAAAAACCAAAACTATTTCTAGTATCGGTTGGAGTAAATGAGTACAAAAATCCAAAGTACAATCTCAACTATGCCGTAGCAGATGCGGATGCATTTAAAGAAGAGATTAAAAAGGGAGCTGAAAGCATTTTTGATAATATTTTCGATTTGGAAGTACGGAATTCAGGTTTTACAAAGACCAAAATAAGCGAGGTTTTAAATAATGTCAGGTTGAAAGCCAATGAACAAGATCTTTTGATCTTTTATTATGCTGGGCATGGTGTAATGTCTGAGGGCATAGAACGTGAATCGGAATTCTTTCTTGTGCCGCATGATGTAACACAGCTATATGGAAGAGATGAAATGTTATATGAGAATGCAATTTCTGCCAAGGAGATACAGGATATTTCAAAAGAAATCAATGCACAGAAACAAATTTTCATTATTGACGCTTGTCAGTCTGCCTCTGCTTTGGAGGCTGTGGCCCAACGTGGTATAAAAGAAGAAAGAGCTATCGCACAGCTGGCCAGAAGTACGGGAACTTTTTGGATTACAGCCTCTGGATCGAAGCAGTTTGCCACAGAATTTGAATCACTAGGACATGGGGTTTTTACTTATGCTTTATTGGAAGGGCTGGCTGGAAAAGCTGACGGAGGAAATCATGATAAAAAAATAACTGTAAAAGAACTCAGCGCCTATGTAGAATCTCGCGTTCCAGAACTATCTGAAGAATATAAAGGCAAACCACAATTTCCTGCGGGGTATTCCTTTGGAAATGATTTTCCAATTGTGGTTTATGAGTAGTTTATGAACTTTTAAATCAGACTACAAATAGAAAGGATGGACACTTATAATCTACAGAGTAAAGCTTTCTGCAAATATTAAATCCTACTATTCCTCCTCACTCCTAGTCAATCCCTCTTGAACACGCTCAATTTCACGAATTAAAGGTGCATAATTGGAACGTGCCGCTTGTCTATTCATCCAGGTGATATAGGCATAAAAAGCAGCAATAAGAGATAGCATTGTTAATTTTTCTGATAACAAGTAAGGCAAGACAGAAGATAGTGGAGAGTCCCAAGTATCTGTTTGGCCTACCCCAAACACAAACATAATATTGGTAATAAAAGGAGGAAGTATATACCAATAAAAAACGCTGTTTAATAGTTTAGCTTGCTTCATCAAGTATTGCTTACGCTGACTTAACTGATCAAAAAGTGATAATGATGTATCAGGAAGTTTGTCTTTACTTGCACTTTTCAACCTGTAGATAACATAGGCGAACCAAACAATAGTGAGTAGGCAGGATACCTTTGTCCAAAAGTAAGGGATGATAAATGCGATTACTGCAAAGCCTATCATTCCAACAACACTTGCTATGATTTCTCTCCTGTCTCTACGTCCAATTTTACCATCAAGTGATTCCATACGATTTCTCAATTCTGTTACCAATAGCGGCATATTCAATGTTATATGACTCATATCCGATGATTTTTTCCAAATTTTAATTAATTCTTCCTCTCTCATGCCCCAAGTTTTTTAGTGATACAATCAAAAAGCTTTTTACGAATGCGCTTCATTTTCACAGCCACATGATTTTCTGTCATCCCGTGAATCGATCCAATCTCCTTATACGACAACTCTTCCAGGTAGAGTACCACTAGAGATTTATCTGATTCATTGAGTATTTCTATACATGATTTTAATGCTTCATACCTTTCATCACGTTTTTCATCCCATTTGCCAATCTGGAATGAAATGGCATCTAACTTTACCGTTATATCATTTTTTCTGTTAAGCTTTAGTTTGGCACTAAGACAAACATTAATAGCTACCCTATACAACCAAGTACCCAATCTTGACTTTTCTTCAAAAGATGAATATGATCTCCATGCCTGGAAAACAACCTCTTGAAACAAGTCAGCGGGTTCCAAAGGATCTGCTGCATAAATGTGGCAGATACGATAGAGCGAGTCTTTATGATCCTCTATGGCCTGTTCGAAAACTGTTGAGTCCTTAGACTTCCTTTTTATTGTCATTCAAGTGGTTAGTATTACCTACTGGGATTATATGACAGTGATGATGATATTTTTTTTTAAAAAAATACGCTTTAAGTCATTGGATGCATCGTCTTATAATCCCTCAAAGGGATATTCCCCAGAAGGTATTTTTAGCTTTATTTTATAGGTGCAATAAAAAAGCCATTTAAGGGATGTGCCCCTATAAAACCTGCACCACCTGTTACTAAAGATTTAATCATATTGAGCTTATCTGGCAATCAAACCAGCATCAATTCCATTCTCCAAATCAAACGTATCTCCTACCGAGCCAACGACTGCATGATACTTGTCTAAACCCAATAACCTTCTAAGGTCATATAGCGCATTAATACCTGTGCAATGTGCACCATTAAGATTCTCCAGTCCAAACTCTTTCATTTTACCAGCAGTCCATTCTATATGCTCATCTGAGGCTCTTATTAAATGAAACCCTCCGATAGCGGCAAAAAATTTATCCTCATAAATGTCAGTTCTGATCTGCTGCATTGTATTTATAACTCCTGCATGGCCGCATCCAGAAATCAATACAAATCCATCAGCGGTAGTAATAGCTATAGATTGGTCTTCAGGTATATTGTCTTCGACAATGCCATCCTCGGTTTTTATTTTTCCTGATCCCGACCAGTTTCGTTCATCATATATCCGCACTACTGGACCTGTGATCCACATTCCTGGAAATAATTCTGCTTTGGAGTCATGTTCAACAAACTCTACTCCGTCCTTTTCAAGTGCCTCCTTCATGGCCCATATTTTATTATCTTTCCCTACGCGCTCAAGAAAAATACCTTTACCAACATGAACTCGCTTCAGTGCATTGGGATTCTCCTTTTTAAGCTCCTCTCTTAGTGTTAATAACCCTCCTACATGATCTCCATGATTATGACTCAGAAAAACGTCTTCAACCACCGAAAGGTCAACACCCAAATCCCGAGCATTTTTAAGTACGGTATCGTGCTTACTGCCAGTGTCAAACAAAAGCTTTTTACCATCTACTTCAATTAGCGCTGCATAGCCCCACTCACCAATGCCACTATTGGCCAGCATGGTTGATAGTGTGGTTACTTTCAACGAAGAAACCTTGTGAGCATCGCTTTTTGAAACAGGCTGAGCCATAGCGCAATGTGAGATGATCAAGAAAGCCAATATAGTTTTTAAGCTGTGTTTCATGCGATGAGTTTTTATGGAAGTGTGCAGTAATTAATTTATGTTAAGATAATAAAAAGATGGTCTAATGTAGCTTATTACCAAGTGGCGAGATGTTAAGCATTTGTTAAAGTAGACGGTTGGATGATGGTAACTTTAACCAAAGGATTTGTCATTATAACTCAACAAAAAGAGGCTGTCTTGAAAGGACAGCCTCTTTAATACTTATCTGTGATTCTGATTCTTAATTAAAAACCGAAGAGAACATCATTTTCATTTCGTCCCATGAAGCTTTATCTGCAGCCTCATTGTACTTCAATGGCAACTCAAATTTAGCACCCAAAGAGTCCGCACCTTTGCTGGTAAACGCATGTACAGCTCCTTCGTAAGCTACATATTTGTATTGTGCACCAGAAGCATCCATTGCTGCTTTAAATGCTTCAACACTTTCTGGAGAAACAAAAGGATCATCAGCACCATTACAAACCAATACCTTTGCTTTTAACTTACCAGCTTCAGGCATTACAGGCAGTTGTACACCACTATGGAAAGCAACAACAGCATCTAAGTCCATGCCCGAGTTAGCCATAGTCAGCACTACACTACCTCCAAAGCAATAGCCGATTGCTCCAATCTGCTCAGGGTCTACCATTGGGTTTGCCTTAAGTTGTTCTAATGCTTTTGTAAACCGCGCCTTTGCCTCATCAATATTAGACATTACACTAGAGCTAAATTTCATCGCATCTTGAGGGTGAGCAGCCTCTTTTCCATCTCCGTACATATCAACAGCTAGTGCTACATAGCCCAACTCTGCAAGCATATCTGCTCTTTGTCTGGAATAGTCATTATGTCCCCACCACTCATGCACTACCAATATACCAGGGCGTTTTGCAGTATCCGCTTTGTCATAAGCGATATAACCATTCATAGTTACCGAATCAGTAGAATAAGAAACTTCTTCTCCTACATACTCAGGAGCCACAGTCTCCACCGGCTCTTCCATTGTGTTTTCTGTTTCTTTAGATTGTTGAGAACAAGCTACGAAGACCAGAGCGCTTAGAAATAAGATAAATTTCTGTTTTGTAAGGTTGATCATAATTCTTTGTTTATTTTTCATGTGTACAAGGTTGTTAACCTAAATTTAATAATGTTTGTTCAAACAGTTTTTAGATACTGAAAAATAAAACAAATCACGCTTAAAGATGATGTATTGAAGTCCTACCGGTTAAAAATACTGCTGCATATTATATTGATGGTGCTTACCAGCCTGATGACCTTCTATGTGCTGGTAGAGACAGATTTTTGGTTGCTTTCCATCTGGCTGATTCTAGGGGCCATCCTCCAATCAGCAAGTTTAATTCGTCTGCTGGAAAGACATCAAAACGAATTGAAAAACTTCCTTTTAGGCATTCAACAAAACGACTTTACCAACTCTTACTCCAATACCAAAACAGGAGAAAAGAGTAATGAGCTGCACATGGCTTACAATGCAATAATTGGCAAGTTCAGACAATTGAAGCATGAGAAAGAATCAAATTACCATTTCTTGCAAACTATAGTTGAGCACTCCCTAGTGCCTATGATCGGTTATTATGAAGATGATGAGCGTGTGACTTTGATTAACGATGCTGCAAAAACTCTTTTCAATAAACCCTTCTTTAAAACCATCAGTCGTATTAAGTCTATAAATGCTGATTTGTATAATTTGATCATTAAACTTGAAAGCGGTGGAAAGGAATTGATAAAGGTATTTATTGGCAATGAGCTGCTGAACCTGTCGGTATCGGTGAAAGAGATCAAAATGGAAGATCACCTTTACAAATTGGTATCTTTCCAAAACATAAATCGTGAGTTGGAAGCCAATGAGTTAGAGTCCTGGCAAAAGCTGATCAGGGTACTAACCCATGAAATTAAGAACTCAGCCATTCCCATTTCTACACTCACAGAGGTGGTCAATTCTATGATCATTGATGATTCCGGTCGACTAAAAGACCTGTCAGTACTAAAACAGGATGAGCTGGATGACCTTCACATAGGGCTTAAAACTGTTGAGAAACGAAGTAAAGGCCTGGTAAACTTTGTAAACGCCTATGGAGAGCTCTCGAAACTTCCGCAGCCTAATTTCAAGGAAACAGAAATGAAAGAAGTGATTGATTCTGTGGTAAGCCTGTTAAGCACCGACCTCAAAAAATCTAACATTGACCTTAAGTTGAACATTACTAGGCACAAGCTGGTAATTGACCCTGAATTAATTGAACAGGTACTCATTAATCTTATAAAAAATGCCAAAGAAGCGTTAATCAATAAGCCTGAAGCTACAATTTTGATTGAGTCGCACAAGCAGAATAACATATATCAGATTACAGTGGAAGACAACGGCAGCGGAATAGACAAAGAGACGCTACAGAATATATTCATTCCTTTTTACACCACAAAAAAGGAAGGCTCAGGTATTGGTCTGAGCCTTTCTAAGCAAATCATGCAAGCACATAAAGGTGCTATTCATGTGTCATCTGTACCAGAGCAAGGCACATGCTTCACCCTCTCCTTCTAGACTTTATTCGGTTCTAAGATTATCTGCAGGGCTATTTTTAGACACTTTATAAATCTGGCCGCCAACAGTAATGGCAAAAGCTACTACCATAATGACTATGGCAATGACAATAGGATATGCTGTGACACTTGGTGCATCAGGATAAATAGATTTAAGCATACTACTCATATTAATTACCCCTAATGGAGCTCCAATAATAAAGGCTATACTTAATATCCACACATAGTCACGGTTAATTAACCCAACAATAGTTGATAAATTGGCCCCCAACACTTTTCTCACACTAAACTCCTTCATTCTCCTGTTGATGTTAAAAGTCACAAGACCATAAAGGCCAAGGCAAGCCAGGAATAAAGTAATGGCCGCTATAGCCGTAATCAGAATTACATTTGCTGCATTTTCATCATAAAAGCTATCCATTACTTTAGTTTGGTAAATACCATCAAATGGATCGTCAGGAGCAATTTCCTTCCAACTGGCTTTAACATAGTCCATGGCCTCAGCCTTGTCTCCATCAGTTGTTCTAATTGTCAGGTAATTGAAGCCTGTTTCGAATTTCGGAATAAAAGCTACCGGTAGTGCCTCGTGATAATAATCATCCGTTGAAAAATCATCCACCACTCCTATCACTTCGTACCTAACACTGTCATAGTAAAAATGACTCTTGAGTGGCTCTGTCCATTTCATTTTTCGAACGAGCCTTTGTGAAACTACCGCATTATTGGCATCACCTTTTGTATTATAGAAGCGGCCTTCTAATAAATTCAAATCAAGTACATCCAAATAGTGCTCATCAGTCATATAGATGTTGGCCTGTAGGTCTGTTTCAGCATGTTTAACTACAGATATTCTATTGTAAGGACCAATGTGCCCAAATGAGCCACTGACAGTAGTAATCTTAGGGCTTTCTATTAGCTTATCATGCAATGCCGTATATATCTGATCATTATTAATAGGTACAGTTATTACGTCCTCAGCATCATAACCCCAATCAGCATTAGCCAATTGCATACTTACATCTGTGAAAACAAAACTGGTGACTATGGTAAAGAAGGCAATGACAAATTGAAGTGTGAGTAGTATTCTACTAAAAATGGACTTTTGTCCAAACTTCTGATTGCCTCGAAATATAGTTATTGCCTGAAATTTTGAAATATAGAAAGCAGGATAAAGGCCGGAAGCTAAGCCAACAAACAGTAGCAGCGCTCCGAAAAATAGGCCCATATTTATTACAGATGTAAATGAAAATGGAATTACTATTGGCAGAAGACTATTAAAGCCTGGTAAAAAGAGAAAATAGCTAATGAATACTCCAATCACCATTGCTATTGTACAGATGATAACATTTTCAATTAAAAATTGCTTAATCACCATATTCCTTGTGCCTCCAAGCACCTTACGCATAGCAATTTCCTTCAATCTTTTGGTAGAAGAGCTCACGGAGATATTAACATAATTAGCACTGGCTAAAATCAGTAGTAATACTGCTATAACAGATAACAGGATACGTCCTGCAGGGCTCCCACCCCCTAAAACACTACCTGTTAGTGTATGAGTAATTTTTGATACTTCTTCCATACTCATTAAGTCAAAAGACTTAGATTGCATTTCAGTTTGAGAGTCATTTTGAAGCTTTACCATTGACGGAAAATAAGACTCTATATCAGCGGCATTGGCATTTGGAGAAAGTGTTAGAAATATACCATCAGTTAAATAGGACCAGTCGTTTCTAACATCAGCATTTCTGTCAAAGTAACTTTCTATTGAGATAAGTACAGAAGGGGCAAAACTTGCATTGTTAGGGAATTTTTGAAATACACCACCAACAAAATAATTATAAATACTGCCATCTTCATACTTCATGGAGATTTGCTTACCTATTGGGTCTGTCTCTCCAAAATACTTCGTAGCAACTCTCTTGCTTAAAAATATTTGAGCTTTGTCATTGAGTACCTCCTTATTGCCTGATTCAATTGGAAAATCGAATATTTTAAGAAATTCAGGATCCGTAAAGTATATAAACTCGTTAAATACTAGCTCATTATAGCGCATATTCCCAGTTCCATATTCAATCCTCGCAAGCTCATCTACTCCTGATATCTCCTTCAATGATGCTTCCATGGTAATAGGAACATCACTCCATTGCTGACTTTGCCCTTGAGCATTTACTACATTAATAACCTGATAAATGTTATCCCGCTTGGTATGAAAGCTGTCCATATTGAGAAAGAAAGTAACAAAAATGTAGGATGTTATAGCACTGCCCACTGCCAGTGCCAATCCTAAAATGCTGATTGCCGAGGTGACCTTATCCTTGATAAGATTACGCATTCCTGTTTTAAAATAATTTCCAATCATAGCCGTGTTGTTAAGCGTTATATTTTGAGTTGTTGTTCTTTTAATATTTGACCATCTAAAAAATCTCAAGACATCCCAAGCAAATTTCCTTTTAGCTGATGCCGCACCCTCTTTAGCCACCCTGTTATCAAATAGTTCATAAACATCGCCTTGAATTTCTTCTAGCAGGTCCGGGTTACAGTACCAGCTTAAAAATTTATCCGCCCATTTAGGTGGTTGAGGCATCTTAGGAAAAGTTAAATGAGATTTGTGGAATTTGATTGTAGAGCTGACTTCTTACTTCCATAGATTCATCCAAGGCTTTCTTGCCGAGATTGGTAAGGTTAAAAATCCTTTTTCTTCTACCTCCTCTTTCTTTAGTAGCTCCGCCCATTTCGGATTTCACCAGACTCTTAGCTTCTAACCTTTTTAGCACTGAATGAATAGCACTGATATTAATGTTACGCCCAGTTTGACGCTCTATTTCTTCCATAACTGCCACACCATACGCCTCCTGATATAATGCCCCAACCGTTAGCAAAACAAGTTCTTCTAATTCACCGATGTATTCGCCTTTCATAAATTTTCATTTGTTATACAAACGTGAATGTAATGTATTAGTTTCACTTTTGTATAATTAATAATATAGTTTGTTATTATTTAAT
>NZ_SMLV01000325.1 GCF_009711525.1 Fulvivirga lutimaris | reverse complement strand
CGTAATTGGTGTCAAATACTAATATGAAGCAAGAAGAAATAAATAGTACCAAGCTATATTGGACACTCCAGGTTGCCGGCTGGTCTATATTTTATTTTTTCTATGCATTTATAGCTTATTACTTTAGTGATTTTCAATGGCAAGTATTGGTTGGCTACTTAAATACGGCCGTTTTTGGCTTTTTACTTTCTCATCTTTATCGCAATTACATAAAGCAAAATCATTGGGAAAGTCAGGGGCTTTTTAAACTAGCTATTCGCCTTTTGGTTGGCTCTTTTGTTATTGCTGTTGTTTGGACTGCTATTGTGGTGCCTATTAATAAATTGTTTTTACCTCCTTCCGAAGAAGACCAGCAAACACTAATAGTGGCAGTTATTGTTGTTTCTAATTTGACCATAGTAATGCTCGGCTGGTCGCTGATGTATTTCCTGTTTAAGTTTTTTATGAATTTTAAACACAGTGAGGTTGAAAAATGGAAACTTGAGGCTGCAGTTAAGGATGCGCAACTTTTAGCATTGAAATCTCAGATTAATCCACACTTTATTTTTAACAGTCTTAATAATATCCGGTCTTTGGTTATTGAAAACCCGGAAAAGGCCAGAGATATGATTACCCATGTTTCTGATTTACTGCGTTATTCGGTGCAATTTAATAACAAAGAAAAGGTGAGGTTGGAGCAGGAGCTTGAGGTGGTTCAAAATTATCTTAATCTTGAGTCTATACAATTTGAGGACAGACTTCAGTATAAATTGGAGATTAAGCCAGAAACACTGGACAGACAAATTCCTCCCATGGCTGTACAACTTTTGGTAGAAAATGCCATCAAACATGGAATATCTAACCTACCAAAGGGTGGAATTATAAACGTAAAATCATATTTGGATGATGATGCGCTTGTTGTTGAAGTGATAAATACTGGGCAAATAAACAATATTTCAAAAGGAACAGGAATAGGACTAAAAAATGCGTCTGATAGGTTAAAACTGATTTTTGGTAAACTTTCAGACCTTGAAATAAAGAACCTTAATGAAGAGATGGTTCAAGCAAAATTTAAAATACCATTAGTATGAAAGCATTGGTGATCGATGATTCGCGATTGGCGAGAAATGAATTGAAGAGATTATTAAAAGAATTTGAAACTATTGAGGTAATTGGTGAGGCAGCTGATGCTATTGAAGCCAAGGACATGATCGAGGAAAAGAAGCCTGATTTGATATTCCTTGATATTCAGATGCCTGGAAAAAATGGCTTCGAACTGCTCGAAGACCTCGAGGAAGTTCCGGAAGTAATTTTCACTACCGCTTATGATGAATATGCGATAAAGGCCTTTGACTACAATGCATTGGATTATCTTCAAAAGCCAATTCAGAAGGATAGGCTTTTGGGCGCCATTAATAAGGTATCTGAAAAGAAAGAAAAGATAAGTGCAAGGTCTGAAGATAGAATGACTGAGAATCATCAGGTATTTGTAAAGGATGGTGATAAGTGCTGGTTCGTTCAGTTATCAGAAGTCAGATTATTTGAGGTGGATGGCAATTATACTAAGCTGTATTTTGAAGAGAATAAGCCGATGATACCCAGAACATTGAATTATCTCGAAACCCGTCTTGACCCGCAGACATTTTTCAGAGCGAACAGGCAACAAATCATAAACCTAAAATGGGTAGAAAGAATAGAACCCTGGTTTAGTGGAAGTATTAAAATCTATATGAAAGGCGGTCATGATGTTGATGTTTCAAGGCGTCAAACGCAGCGCTTTAAAGAGCTGATGAGCTTCTAATCTCTCCCAATATGGGAATAATCCGTCCCAATATGGACTAGATTCATGCATTTTAACGGCAAATATGGTCATTTAACCCCTATTTAGGCCTTGGCATAGAATTTATACCATCATAGCTGAAGCAAAATAATTCAGTTATGATATCCATTAGCGACTTTCAGATTTTACCGTTCGACAAGAAGTGTGATTTTATCACCGTCTTTGCAGATTACATTGTGTACAGAACAGAACAAGATAGTAAATACTATTTGTACTATATGAAGGACTACTTTGTTGAAGTATGCTACTCTCCTTCAAAAGGAAAAGTGCTAGGCATCCATGCCTTTAAGAACATTGATCTTGCTGACACCTATATTGATCAAATAGATATTTCAGACCTTTACCTCTGATTTAACTGGTAGAATCAATTCTAAAATATTCTTTGCTTCATTGATTGATTCTACATCCTGAATGGTCAGGATTAAAGTTTTGCCCTTGAATAGACTCTAAACTTTATTATCTATAAACTCATTAAAAAAAGCTGGTCAAATCGATCAGCTTTTTTAATGAGTTATACTATTTTTTAATGAATTTTCCTTGGAGGATGTTGCCTTTCTCATCCTCTACAGTATAAATGTATAGTCCGCTGTTAATGTGCGACAAATCAAGCTTGAGTATACGTACTGATCGATAATGCATCTTAAAAACAGATAATCCATTTATGTCCATAATATTGATGGATTTAATTTTGTAACCAGTCTTTTTGATTATTAAATCATTTGTAACGGGATTAGGGTACATTGATAAACCATGTAATATATTACTGTCTTCCGTAGAAAGAATTGTACTTATATTAACGGTCAATATTTGTGAGGCTATATTGTTTTCTGGCTGCTGGTCATTGGCACTAATTGTAAAAGATTGTTCTCCATTAAATTCTAAAAAGTTTGAGAATGTAATTGAACCAGTTTGACTATTGAATGAAATATCGGCAAACTCAACCGTTGTTGGAGTGATAGAATAAACTACTTCCTGAAAACCTTCATCATCTGGTACTTCGTCCGGTATTACATCCACGTTTATATTATTAACAAAATTTTCGCGAGTAATATCAACAGCGCTTGTGCTTAAAGTAAATGTAGGAGGATTGTTAACGGTGGATACATTCACTGTTAGTGTTTGCGTTGATAGATTACTTGATGGCTGACTGTCATCCGCTGTAATGATAAACTCTTGAGCCCCTCTAAAAGAG
This sequence comes from Fulvivirga lutimaris, assembly GCF_009711525.1. Lineage (GTDB taxonomy): Bacteria > Bacteroidota > Bacteroidia > Cytophagales > Cyclobacteriaceae > Fulvivirga > Fulvivirga lutimaris. Next base: position 11,737 of record NZ_SMLV01000325.1, on the reverse strand, counting down.
CCAATATTGGTAATGGTCACCTGCCCCGTCTGAGAATCAATTGATACATCAGCAAAATCCACTGTTTTAGGTGAAATACTGTAGGTGACTGTTTGAAACAATTCATTACTTGGTACCTCTTCGGGAGTAGCTACCGCAATAAAAGCCTCACCTCTTTCTTCTTGAGTAATATTGATAACACTTGGATCTACTGAAAATATTGGAGGAGTATTTATAGTAGATAGATTTAAGGTGAAGCTTTGGCTCGCTGTATTATTTTCTGGCTGTTGATCGTTGGCAGTAATCGTAAAAATTAGTTCAGTTTCAACTGAAGTGAAATTAGATAAAGTGAATAAACCTGTAGTTGTCTCAAATGCTATGTCTGCAAAATCAACCGAGGGAGGTGATAGACTATATATAACATGTTGATCTAACTCATCTTCAGGAACAAGTCCTTGGACAATAGAAATTTCAACAGGAGAATTTCTAAGTTCTTGAGTAACGAAATGCTCTTTTTCGGAGAGCGTAAAATCTGGTGCATCATTAACTGGATTAATCTCTTGAACAAATGATTTTTCAATACTTGCACCACCAGGTGCTGTAACCATTACGGTAATTAAAGCCGTTCCATTGATATTAGCATCAGGAGTAATATTTACAACAGCCGTTCCGTCAAAATTGTCACTAATTGATAGTCCATTAAAATAAGAAGGTGAGTCAGTTGTTACACTTAGTAATAAGTTGTCTGTAGACCCATTTCCATCTGAAATTCCAGTTAAAACTACTTCTCCCTGAGAATCTTCATCAATAGGTTGGACATTGACTATATCATTTATATAAGGCGTATATCCATAATTGACAGAGCCATGCAATATACCAATCTCGTTAGTAAAACTTTTGTTAACATCACTGGATACAAGCACGAGCTGATAAATTGTTCCGCTTTCTAAATATTGATAAATTTCTTCTTCAAGAGTTACATCAGCTATTCTATTTTCAGCAAAATCATTTGGGTTAAAGCTGTTCTTATATAGTGACAAAGTACCACCAGTCAGGTTAGAATCAGTATTTTTAATAAGGGCATAACCATCCTCTTCTACTGAAAAAGCTTCAATATGATATTCAGTGAATTTATCAATGATACCATCATAATAGAATGTCTGGTTTGAAATAACTTGAAGGTTGATTTCTCTTGTATCAATGCCATTATCGTCCACTCCACCATCGTCAGAGACACTTAGAGTAACCTCTGTAGTGCCAACAACACCTTCAGGAGTTTCAATTTTGATGCTTCCTAAAAAGCTTCCAGATGTAAAAAATGCATTGATAAAACTAGAAAAAGCAGGATTAAAAATATTAACAGAAGCGCTTACAACGGTATGGTCTGCATCTTCAACTTGGAAGAGCAATACTTTACCACTAGAACCACTATTAACTGTTACAATGCCTGGGTTAAATGGGTCACCTGTATTAGAATCAGTTACAACTGGAGGTGTATTGCCTGATACATCCACTTTAAAAGTACGTATTAGTTCATCAATTCCTCCATTGGCAGTGCCCCCATTATCCATTATTGTAACAGTGATAGTAGCTTGACCATAGGCATCACCCTGAATTGTTAAAATTCCATTAGGTTCTCCGTTAACGTAATTAATAATTGGGTTAGGCACTAATGACACATTGTTGGAAACTGCTGTTATCGTAATATCCTGAGTATTATTAAAGCCGTCAGTGATGCCTTCAATAATAACATCTCTATTCTCTCCAAGGGTCAACACCTGATCGTCAATGTCATTTAGGGTTGGAGCTTGGTTCCCAATTATATTAACATTAAAACTGCTAGAATATGTATTAACTCCGCCAAATTGATCACCACCATTGTCGGTTATAGTTAAAGTGATTGAGGCATCGCCAATTGCATTTAACTCTGGAGTAAAACTTAACGTTCCAACACCATCTGGCGAAGAATATGTAATACTTGGGTTCGGAATTAAAGCCAGATTATTAGAAGTTGCAGTAATGGTAAGTTCTTGATATTCATCAAACTCCCCAGCACTAATACCGGACAAATTAACATCTATTACTCCAGGGTTGATATCCAAATTTAAATCTGCAACCCGGTCTATCAAAGGTCTTCTATTTGGTATTACTTTTACTACGAACTTTTCTTCTCTTGTATTTTCTCCATTATTGGCAGTCCCTTGATCGTCCATGACCGTAACTGTAATTATAGTTTCGCCAATTACGTCAGTAACTGGAGTTAAACCTAGTACGCCAAATGAATTTGGACTAGTATAATCAACAGTTATTCCTTCAGGTGCAATAACAGCAGAATTGCTTGATGTTGCTGTCAGAGCAATTACATCTCCGTTCGTAATGACACCTCCTGATATTTGATTCAAGTCTATTTCTCTTAAAGGCTCATTAATACCCATGGTAATGTTAGATATGGGTGATATTTGTGGTTGATAATTGCCTCTTACAATTACGTTGAAAGTTATTGCTTGTTGGTCAATACCACCGCCAGAAACTCCTGCATTATCACTAACAGTAACAGTAATTATTGCCTCTCCAGATTGACCTGCAATAGGAGTTAATTCAAGTGATCCAAAATTATCAGGAGAGGTATAATTTATAATAGGGTTTGCAATAAGTGCTGTATTATTCGAAGTTGCTTCAATGGTCAAGTCCTGACTAACAATATCTTCTCCAATTGAAATACCAAATAAATCTATTGTTTCTGTGTTACCATCTACGAACAATTCAATATCAAAGACCTCATCAATAGTAGGAGATACGTTTGAGTTAATCTGAACTGGAATTTGAATTTCTGTTTGATTGTCCCCATTATTATTGGTTGTTCCATTGTCCGAAACTATAACCGTAATGAACAATTCACCCGCAACATTTTGTAGAGGTGATAGACTAATTTGTCCGGTATTTCCAGGGCTTAAGTAAGCCACACCAATATTTATATCTGGAATTAGTGATTGATTTGATGAAGTTGCTGTAACCGTCATATCTTGAGACTCACCTTGACCAGCCGTAATTCCTGAAAGGTCAAAAATTAAATTCTGATTAATTTCTAAAACTAGGGGATCAACGTTGTTAATTGTTGGTGGGAAATTATCAGCTATTGAAACCATAAACTCCATTGTAATTAGATCTGTACTTCCATTCGCTGTGCCACCATCATCCATTACTGTTACAGTAATTATGGTATTGCCATAGGCATTCAACTCGGGTGTAAAAGTAATTGAAGCAAAATCATCAGGAGAAGTGTAACTAACAACAGGGTCAACAATTACAGTAGAATTACTTGATTGTGCTTGAACAGTTAACTCTTGATCTGATTCCAAGATTCCGGGTGAGATGCCGGTAAGACCAACCACAATCTCACCTGGATTTACACCCAAATAATAATTTTCCACTTGATCAATGGTTGGAGGGGTGTTATCCGCTGTACTAAACTTTTGAATAGTTAGGTATCCACGTCCACAGCAGGCGTCTGTTGCATCCACCGAAAAAGCAAAAGTATCTCCCGCGGTAACTTCAACGGCTAACTCACCCTCTTGCGGAGAACCTGCTCCTGGATCAGTTAATTCATAAAACTGACCATTAATTTTATATCCAGCCTTATCATACTCAGGCCCATCATCTGTATCGTAAAGCCAGGCAAACTTGATTGTTCCAGTTGTGTTAATTTGAATACTATAGTCGGTGGTAGCCGCAGAAACCTCATCGTTACTTCCAGTAATTGTAAGCCTCGAAGGCATATTTGTCAAATCGATACTTCCGTCTGTACTCTCACCCAATGGTCCCTGAGAGATAAAATCCCAGTTTTCTTGATCATAATCTCCAACAAATTGACCATGAGATGTATTTGAACAAAAGAAAAGACACAAAAACACTATTGCATTAATGCTTATATCGACTAATTGGAGTTTTCTCATTTTGTAAATTTAAAACATATTCAATAATTCTTTCGCTTCCTTAATACTTGCAACCTCATCAATGGTAAGTATTAACCTGTTTTTATAATCTTTTAATTTACATCTTTTCGGTTGAGATTGTACAAATCTTAAAACCTCACCAAAAACCTCGGACTTAAAATATGTTTCGTTATCTGATGAAGCAAAGTACCCTTTCAATTTACCAGACTTAATCGTCAGTTTTTCAAACCCAAGTTTTTCAGCCATCCACCTGAGGCGAACTGTTTCGGCTAATTCTTCTACCGAATCAGGCACTGGTCCAAATCGATCTGTTAATGATTGAACAAAACCTGTTAGCTCCTCTTCTGCCTTCAATCCATCGAGCTGGGAGTATAGGCTTAATCTTTCCGAAATATTAGCAACATAGGTCTCTGGAATAATTAGCTCTAAATCCGTTTCTATGTTGCATTCCTCAACCAGTACTTTTGTTGTTTGAGACAATTCCTTGACAAAAAGATCTTTGAACTCTGTCTCTTTTAACTCCTGAACGGCCTCATCAAGTATTTTGTGATACATTTCAAATCCAAGATCAGTAATAAATCCACTTTGCTCAGAGCCCAATAAATTGCCTGCACCTCTGATATCCAGATCTCGCATCGCCACTTTGAAGCCGTCACCAAGATCTGAAAATTCTTCCAATGTGCTCAATCTTTTACGAGAATCGGAGGATAGTCCAATGGTTGGAGGAGTAAGCAAATAACAGAATGCCTTTTTATTACTTCTACCCACACGACCACGCATTTGGTGTAGGTCAGAAAGCCCAAATGTATGAGCCTGATTGATTATAATAGTGTTGGCATTAGGAATGTCCAGGCCAGACTCAATAATGTTTGTTGAAACGAGCACATCAAATTCTCCTTCAATAAATTTCATCATAGCTTTTTCAAGCTTAGGGCCGTCCATTTGACCATGTGCAATTCCAATCCTCGCATCAGGAACAAGCCTTAAAATAATGTTTCCTACTTCTTCAATATCTCCTACTCTATTATGGACAAAAAAAACTTGTCCGCCCCTTCTCAATTCAAAGCTTATGGCATCACGGACCACCTCTTCATTGAACGTGTGGATTTCTGTAGTTACAGGCTGGCGGTTGGGCGGTGGAGTTGAAATAATGCTTAAATCGCGCGCACCCATGAGGGAAAAATGCAAAGTTCTAGGAATTGGGGTGGCCGTTAATGTTAAGGCATCAACATTTACACGCATTTCTTTCAGCTTCTCCTTGACCTTTACACCAAACTTTTGCTCTTCATCAATAATCATCAGCCCAAGATCCTTGAATTCAACATCTTTGCTAACTATTCGATGAGTACCTATGAGTATATCAGTTTTTCCTTCTTTTACTCTTTTTAGTGTCTCTTTGATTTCTTGTGAGGTTCTGAACCTGTTGATATATTCTACTTTAGCAGGAAAATCCGCAAGTCGCTCACTAAATGTGCGATAATGCTGCATGGCCAAAATAGTAGTTGGCACTAGTACTGCTACTTGCTTACTATCATTTACTGCTTTAAAAGCTGCACGAATAGCTACTTCAGTTTTACCAAAACCCACATCACCACAAACCAACCTGTCCATTGGATGAGCCATTTCCATATCTTCTTTTACATCAGATGTGGCTTTACCCTGATCAGGAGTGTCTTCATAAATAAATGATGATTCCAACTCTGTCTGCATGAAACTATCCTTCGTAAAAGCAAAACCAGGAGCTTGTTTCCTTTTGGCATAAAGACTTATCAGGTCTTTTGCTATATCAATAACCTGCTTTTTGGCCTTTTTCTTTTTGTTTTCCCACTCAGGGGAACCGAGCTTGCTTATAGATGGCGGAGCCCCTTCCTTGCCTGAGTACTTCGAGATTTTATGGAGCGAATGGATACTGACATATAAAAGATCATCATCACGATAGATTAATCGGATGGCCTCCTGAAGTTTGCCATTAATTTCCTGCTTTTCCATACCGGCAAACTTTCCAATACCGTAATCAATATGCGTTACAAAATCTCCGGGCTGTAAAGTTTTAAGTTCTTTAAGGGTTAAGGCCTTTGATTTAGAATGTTTGTCCTTGGTTTTGTAGCGGTGAAACCTTTCAAAGATTTGATGATCTGTATAACAGGCAATATTTAGAATGTTGTCAACAAACCCAGCACGCAAACTCACATTAAAACTTTGGAACTTGACAAGGTGATCGATCTCTTCAAAAATATTGTGCAGTCGCTCTAGCTGACGCTGAGAATCAGAGGCAATAAGCGTGGTTATGCTATGCTCTTGATTTTCCCCAACATTTTTAACCAGCAACTCAAAATTCTTGTTGAATGATGGCTGCGGTTGAGATTCGAAATTAAAAGTGGTAGCATCTTTAAAGGCAAATCGGTTACCAAACTCAATGTTTACCAACTCTTTTATCTGCTTTTTGAAGGACTTTGACGTTTCAAAAAGATCCTCAGGGTTGAGGACTACTTTTGTATTGCCACTTTCCTTTAAAATTTCGCCAAAGCTGCCTGATGCTTTATCAAAGTAGTTGTTAATAATGTCATTAGTTTGCTGAAAATCTTTGTACCAAACTTTAGTGTTGTTTGGCAGGAAGTCTAAAAACCCTTGCCTTTCCTCAAGTATCAACCTTGTTTGAATGTTTGGTATCAGATTGATTTCCTTAATCTGATCTACAGAAAGCTGAGAGTTAGGATCAAAGGTTCTGATACTTTCTATCTCATTTCCAAATAGCTCAATACGATATGGCAAGTCATGTGCATAGGAAAACACATCTACAATTCCACCTCTTACTGCAAACTGACCAGCCTCATAAACAAAATCGGTTTTTTCAAAGTCATAAGTGCTCAGTAGGTCGCTTAAAAACTCAACATCAATTTGCTCGCCTACTTTGGCTGAGAAAGTGTTTTTTAGTAGTGACTTTTTGTTGATAACTTTTTCAGTAAGAGCCTCTGGGTAAGTCACTATTATTTCTCCACTTGATGCTTTGTGGTTAACACGATTTAAAATTTCCGCACGCATCAGCACATTGGCATTTTCTGTTTCTTCAAATTCATACGGCCTTTTGTATGAAGTAGGGAAAAACAACACCTCTTTGCCTGGCATTAGGTTTTGTAGATCATAATGAAAATAGGCCGCTTCTTCTTTATCGTGCAGTACTATCAAGTGATTTTGATGGTTAGCCTGATAAACTGCAGCTACTACAACTGCATCTAAACTTCCTGAAATTCCTTTTAATTGGACATAGCTCTCCTCGTTCGCTTTAGTTTTCTCAGCGACTGTTTGAATAATGCTATCAGCTTTGTAGAGCTTTAAAAGGTCTTTTGCTTCCATTATTTAAATATGGAGTCCATATAAACAATTATTGAGCATTTGTAATGGCCACCTTATAATTGGGTGCCAAACTTCAAAACTGAGTAATTGTCAATTACAGTTTATGCAATGGGCTGCAAAGGTAGAAAAATGACCTAAAGAATTGAGATTGGGGGAAAATAAAACCGCCCTTGTTTGTTGTCAAGGGCGGTCTGATTGCTTTTAGAATTTATAGGTTGGAGGATCTATTCCGTTCATTCTGATATACAGATTGGCTTTTGCTCTATGATTTGTCACATGGTCATGCGCAAAAATGATAGACTGCTGTCTGGTGATTTTATAATCTGGCCCCAATGGCATTTCAACAGATAAATCTTCCACCTTTAGTTCTTTGATTGATGCCGTGTACATATCAAAACCATCTTCGATTAATTTTCTGATATCAGCTTTTGACATCGTATTTGGATCTGGTTCTGCATATTCTACTTTTTCACCTTTAATCATAGCTTGTGAAAAGTACTTCAAGGTATAACCGATGTGCACCATTTGAGAACCAAACGTTTTACTAACATCAGTGGGTTTGTAAGAGAACTTGTCTTCGGGCATGGCGTCAAGTACTTCAAGTGTATGCATTTTTGAGGTTCCCCACATCTGCATTACAGAATTTACAAATTCTGTGCTTTCGGCTTTCTCAAGCTCTGGAGAATTAAAAGCTGAAAATAAGGCAAGACCACATACTAATGTGGCTGCCAGGGCTAGGCTTAGGTAATTTTTCATCGATTTAAAGGGTTGGTTTTTCCTAGTTTACGAATATTTTAACTCAAAACGAACAACTATTTTTGAAAAGAAAAATTTCATTCTACAGCTTTGAGCACATTATTTGCCTGCCATATATGTCTTTCATTATGAGCAATAACAAAACTTAATGCTTCGGCTACATTTAATTTTACTAATGGGCCAAGTGCTGTTTTTACCCTGATACGATTTAGATCATGTGACTTATGACTCTTTATAAAACCTGAAAGCCAAGTGGAATAACTGAGGAAATTTTCGATTACCTGCTTGCCCAAATGGCTTGCCGGTGTGAGCTTTTTAAAGGTTTTCATTTTGTAGGCTATTTTATCATTTTTTGGACGCATGCCTTCGGCAAAGAATTTGCCTTTTATTCCAAAATTTACCAGACCGCCCGATGGTTTGAAATTATTTATCATTTTAAATTGATCAAGATAAATAAGCATTGAGAGGTTCATATGCTCAAGGCATTCTAATACACTCCAGCTCTTGGCGTCCACTTTTTGGTTTAAAGTTTCTTCAGAGTAGTCTTCAAGATTTTTGGCAAATTCAAGTTGTCTTGAAATTTCATCCTCCAGCGATGAAAGAAATTCTTGTTGGGATATTTTAGCCATGTTTATAAATTTTTACAAAAGTATATGTAGGCTATTTAACACGACTTGATCTACATCAAGAAATCAACGGACCTTGGCTCTTAATCGACTAAAAGTCTCTGGGGTCATGCCCAGATAAGAGGCTAGATGCTTTTGTGGTACCAATTGCAATATATGTGGACTTTGAGTTAACAACCTTTTATATTTCTCTTCAGCGGTAAATGATCTTGATTCCAATTGCCTTTTGGCCATATCAATTAAAATCTTAGCATTGAATTGTCGCCCAAAACGCTCAATGCATTTCAGCTCATCAAACATATACATCAAGTTTTTATAGCTGATTCTCAACAAAGAGCAGTCGGTAATAGCTTGGATATAAAACTCCGTAGGTTCCTGAGAAAGAAATGAGGCATACTCACCAGAGAAGTCATTGTTATACGTAAATCCTGCATTGATCTCTTCACCATCTTTTGCTGCATATAATCTTAAAACCCCATCATAAACAAAGTAAAACCAGTTTTCTACCTGGCCAGCTTTGGTCATGTATTGGTTTTTCCTGAATGTGCATGGCTCCCAATAAGAAGAAAAGCTTGACCACTCTTCTGCTGTTAAGCTGGAGTATTTTTCCACCTGTTCTTTTAGGGAGTTATAAATTTTATCTTCCAATATTGATGCAATCTGTTTTAGCATTGTAATTTAGTAAAATGCAGTTATTTGCAGACATAAGTTTGGCAGCGACTTTTTTAAGTTTATTCTTTTTATTGATAGGCTTATTCAAACCCTGGATTATGCTTTGGTGGGAAGACCGCCAGAATCGTAAGAAGGTTATTAAGGTCTATGGCTTTGCCGCCATCCTTTTTTATGTGATTTATCAGATTCTCAAAGAGCTTTATTCGCTTTAGTACATATTATCATAATAGGCTTATTGTCTAAATTAGTACAAGCAAAAATATATTTATCCCCTCCGTCTTTTAGCTTAGTTTTTTTGCGGATTTGAGCCACATCGTCTTTAAAATTTCTGGTAGCAATATTTGCCTTACCTTCTGGAATTAGTTTTGCGACAAGCTTTTTATCATAATTGATGACGGTTTCAATTTTGAAAACCCGACCAGGAAAATTCTCCTGCAGCTTTTCACTTGTGTACAAATGCGTGTGTTGATGAAGCTTTCCTACATTAAATTGTTCTGAAACCAACTGAAAAGCACCAGCCTTCATTATAGAGGCATTGGGCTCATAAAGATAGTTTTGAGGTGAGGTGTAATGGGCAATACTTTTAGTAAGGTCACTTTGTGAAAATTTGAAAACTTCCTCGTTTGAAGTGGTCAAATTAATGGTTGTAAACTCAACATTTTCTGAACCTCGAGTATCAGCAAAGTACAAAACCTCTTTGCAGTCGTTGCCAACAGAAACGATATGCACCGCTGATATATTTGACAAAGACTTTAGGCTCAAATCAATATCTAACATTGGTGATGCTTTTATCATCACCTTGTCAGCAATGTTTAGAAGCTTTGGCAAAAGCTCTTCTATGTTTGGCTCACAATCTGAAAATTGAAAAACACGGTTTTGATTTTTGTCCCGCCTAGCTGGATCTATATAAATGAAATCTACTGAACCTTCAAAGCCTTCAATAAAACGCTCAGCTGTGGTGTTCTGAGTAGTAAGGTTATCCACACCCAAAATTCCAAAATTGTTTTCGGTTAATGAATGAAGGTTTTCGTTTTGCTCAATATAGCTTCCTTTGTCAAACCGTTTTGAGAATGCCCAGGTATCTACACCGGCACCCCCTGTTAAATCAATGAATGATTGGCCACTAACTAAATTTGACTTGTAAATGGCAGTCAGTTCAGAAGAGCACTGCTCCATGGAGATTTTAGGAGGGTAAATTATTGAGTAGGTGTTATACCAACTCGGCAGCTTTGTTTTCGCCACTTTTCTTGCGGCTATCTGTGCTGCCAATTCTTTAATAGGGATGTCCTTGAATTCTTTATTTTTTAGAGAAAGCGCAAATGGGTCTGCATTTTCATTTTCCAAAATAAAGTTTTGGACATCCTTATCAAGAAGTTTTTCTATCAATATACAAGGTTATTACTTGTCATAAACTGAGCGATCTGCACTGCGTTGGTAGCAGCACCTTTTCTCAGGTTGTCAGCAACAATCCACATGTTCAAAGTATTAGGTTGAGATTCATCTCTTCTCAATCTACCAACAAAAACCTCATCCTTGCCGTGGGCATTAAGTGGCATTGGATAAACGTTGTTTTCAATGTCATCTTCAACCACAATTCCTTCGGCATTTTCTAGTTTCTGCTTTACCTCATCAATATCAAAATCATGGTAAAACTCAACGTTTACTGATTCTGAGTGGCCTCCCATTACAGGAAGTCTTACCGCTGTAGCGGTAATTGCAATATCATCATCCTGAAGAATTTTTCGGGTCTCGTTAACCATCTTCATTTCTTCTTTAGTGTAGCCATTATCCATAAACACATCAATGTGTGGTAACACATTCATATCTATTTTATGTGGATAAACTTTATCACCTTCTGCGCCATTGCGCTCGTTCATCAATTGATCAACGGCAGCTTTTCCCGTACCTGTCACAGACTGGTAAGTAGAAATAACAAGCCTTTTTATTTTATAAGCCTTGTGAAGTGGTGCTAACGCCAATACCATCTGGATGGTAGAGCAATTAGGGTTTGCAATTATTCTATCGTCTATTCTTATTACCTCGCCATTAACTTCAGGTACAATTAGTTTATGATCTGGGCTCATCCTCCATGCTGAAGAGTTATCAATTACGATTGTGCCTACTTCCGCAAAACGTGGAGCCCACTCTAATGAAGTAGAACCACCGGCAGAGAAAATGGCAATGTCTGGAGCAGCTTTAACGGCATCTTCTAATCCAATAACAGTGTATTCCTTCGATTTATAAGAAAGCTGTTTACCAACAGAGCGCTCTGAAGCGACCATCAATAGTTCATCAATCTCAAAATTTCTTTCGGCAAGTACTCTTAGTACTTCCTGGCCCACCAGGCCAGTCGCGCCTACAACTGCTAATTTCATTTTAGGTATTTTCTATGTTAAC
>NZ_SMLV01000215.1 GCF_009711525.1 Fulvivirga lutimaris | reverse complement strand
TCCTACAGCAAATGCGTTTAAGTTTAATAGGTTAAAAATTGCGACCCACATGGGTCGCTTTTTTATTTGTGGAGATTCTAGAATAATCTATCTTTATCCGTTTAGAAAACGATTGATTAAGAATGGCTGATTTTGCTTGGACAAAAAGGTATCCTAAAGGCATACCTGCAGAGATAGAGGAGTTGAAACACAACTCTTTAGTAGAGATGTTTGAAGAGTGTTTTGAGAAGTATGCCGAAAAGGATGCATTTGAAAACATGGGCAAAGCCCTAACCTATAAGGAGGTTGACACACTATCCAACAATTTCGCAGCGTATTTGCAAAATAGTTGTGGACTTAAAAAAGGGGACACCATTGCTATTCAAATGCCCAATTCTCTGCAATATCCTATCGCTTTGATAGGTGCACTTCGAGCTGGATTAAAGGTGGTTAATACCAATCCACTTTATATGCCAAGGGAAATGGAGCATCAGTTTAAAGATGCTGAGGTAAAAGCCATTGTGATAGTTGAGAACTTTGCCTGTAATCTTGAGAAGATAATTAATAACACTCAGATAGAGCATGTTATAGTAACCGGTCTTGGTGATTTGCTTGGTGGCTTGAAAGGCACAATAGTCAACTTTGTGGTTAAGTACATCAAAAAGATGGTTCCGAGCTACAATTTGCCTAAGGCAGTCAAATTTAACGATGCATTAAAGCAAGGAGCTGCGGCCAAGCTTACAAAACCCGATCTTAATTTAGAGGATTGCGCATTCTTACAGTATACCGGAGGTACTACTGGTGTTTCTAAGGGAGCAATGCTTTCGCATAAAAATGTTTTATCGCACACTGAACAAATCATATGGTGGTTTGATCCTTTGCTTGAAGTAGGCAAAACGGAAACAATGATCACAGCTATTCCATTGTATCACATATTTGCCCTAACGGTCAATGGAGTGTTCATGATGAAAATTGGAGCTAAGAATGTACTTATCACCAACCCTAGGGACATGAAAGCTTTTATTGGAGAATTGAAGAAGCAGAAATTTACATTGATGACTGGTGTAAATACTCTTTTTAATGGGCTGCTCAATCAGGCAGATTTTAAAAACGTTGATTTTGGTGGCTTGAAAGCAACAATCGGAGGGGGTATGGCAGTTCAGGATTTTGTAGCTGCTAAGTGGCAGGAAGTGACAGGCACAGCATTAGTAGAAGGTTATGGACTCAGTGAAACTTCTCCGGTATTATCTTGCAACCCACTTGACGGAACCCACAAAAGAGGTTCGATTGGATTGCCAACACCAAGTACAGAGATGGCCATTTTTGATGAACAAGGTAATCAAGTAGCTCAGGGTGAGGTAGGTGAGATTTGTGCCAGAGGACCGCAGGTTATGAGCGGTTATCTGAATAAAGATAATTCTCAAGTGTTCTTTCCTGGCAATTGGTTTAGAACAGGAGACATGGGGCTAATGGACGAAGAAGGCTTCTTCAAAATAGTTGATCGTAAAAAAGATATGATTAATGTTTCTGGCTTTAATGTTTACCCTAATGAGGTTGAGAATGTAATAGCTAACCATCCTAAGGTTTTGGAGGTAGCGGCAATCGGTGTTCCTGACCCCAAATCAACAGAAGCCGTTAAAGTATTTGTTGTGAAAAGTGACCCTTCGCTTACTACTGAAGAGGTTGATCAATACTGTGATGAAAACCTGACAGGCTATAAAAGACCAAAATATATTGAGTTCAGAAAGGAACTTCCAAAGTCAAATGTGGGTAAAATTATTCGTAGAGAGCTCAGAGAAGAGACCACAGCCTAGTTTCCGTAGAAATTATTTCTAGTTTTGCGGAAATTTCATTCAAAGTGATCAAGGAATACTACAGGCAACATCCTTTCAGAACCATTTTATTAGTAGCATTACTCATTCGTGTTTTTGCAGCTATTTTCTCTGAGGGATATGCATTCCATGATGATCATTTTGATGTGACAAGAGTAGCCAATGCATGGGCCAATGGTATTCCACACTGGCTTGAGAATGGCATTCCACCAAAGCACAGCATGTTTTATGCGGGGCTCAATGCCGGTATAATTTGGATTGTTCAACAGTTTGGCGTTGAAGATCCATACCTCAAGACTATGTCAATGAGGTTAGTGCATGCTGCTTACACATTACTAATAGTTTTCTTTTCAATAAAAATAACATTACTCATATCTGATGAGAAAAAGGCCAAACTTGTAGGCTGGATAACTGCGTTACTCTGGTTTATGCCATTTATGGGAGTTCGATTTTTAGTTGAAATGGCCTGTATTCCACCACTTTTGTTTGGGTTTTATTTATTGATAAAATCACATAAAGAGGGGACTGCTACTTTATTGATTTGGTTACTTTCAGGTGCCATGTTCGGACTTTCATTTACTTTTAGGTATCATACCATATTATTTGCTGGTGGTCTTGGCTTAGTACTTCTTTTCAGAAAAGAATGGCTTGGTAGTGTTCTCTTTACGCTAGGGTATTTACTCGCAGCTTTTCTGACTGTAGGGCTTATTGACCTGATATTCTTTGATTACCCTTTTCATTCAATAGTGGAGTATTTTGGGTATAACAGCAACCACTCTGGTGAGTTTATTTCAGGCTCACCATTCAAGTTTACACTTACTACATTTGGCTTTTTAATACCACCAGTAAGTTTATTTTTAATGATCGGGTATCTAAGGTCATACAAAATTGAGCCATTGATGTTTGTGGCTGTGTTGGTTTTCTTTGTTTTTCATTCTTCATTCCCTAATCAGCAAGAGCGATTTATTTTGCCGATGTTTCCACTGCTAATAATACTTGGGACTATAGGTTGGAAAAAGTTGGAAGAAGGAGAGTTACTTTCAAAATATAAAATAATTCCTTCCATTTCGTGGAAGTTCTTTTGGCTGGTGAATTTTATTGGTGGAGCTTTTATGTGCTTTACATTCACCAAAAAAGATAGGGTGGATCCTCTACATTACTTGTATGAGCAAAAGGATGCGCAGTCAGTGATTATCGAAAATGAGCGGAGCGTAAAGCAGCCACCAGTGTTTTATCTTGGTGACAATTATTCTGATTTCAACGAATGGGATAAAGGCATACTTGGACTTTCTGAAGCTGAGAAGATGGATGAGCAGCATTACGCGGTTTATTCTTTAGGCGCGGACAAGACAGTTGACTCGTTGAGGAATGAAATTGGTTCAGCCAATAAAACACCCAACTATGTGATTTTTCAAGGTGTAAATGACATGGAAGTTAGAAAGGAGAGGGTTGAAGCTTTATATGAAAATAAGGAGCTTATTTTTAAAACAACAATTGAACCATCCAGCTTAGATAAGATGCTACATTTCTTCAATCCAAGAATACATAGAGATCAGACAGCCACGATTTTTAAGATAGATTAATTGCCGGTTTTCCAGGCAAAACCAAAGCCTACAATTCTTTGCGATGCACTTTCAAGCTCATAGTCATTATAGAGATCGAAGCCATAGATGCAGTCTATTTGTAATCTGTTAGTAAGCAAATAACTTAAGCCAAAGTCTGTATTAATACTCCCAACTTCACCGCTTCCAATCATGTAGAATTCTACAAATGCACCAAGTTTATCTGTTAAAGAACCGCTAAAAACTGTAGTAACTGTTGTTTGATGGCTGTCAAAATCTAACCAATCATAGCCAAAGGAGTTGGTCCAAGCCACTCTGCCAAAATTATACTCAAAGAGTGCTCTAAATCCATAGTTCAGCTCTTCAGTTCTGAAGGCTTCTGCGCCAACTTCTGGAAAAGTGAAATTGGCGACCAGAGAAGTTTTAGGAACGGCTCCTAATTGCTCAAATAGTGCAAATTTAGAACTAAAAGTAAGGGCAGTCATGCCATTTGCTTCAGATGAATTAATATCATCCTTTATATCAAGCTTGGCATAATTTGTAAGCAATCTTAGCTCAACCCTGTCCGATAGACCATATTTGAAGGATAGATTTGGAAGTGTAGATAGTGTCACACTTCCATCATCGAATTTCAATTTATCATTGAGGTAGCCAGCTTCAATTTGAAATACTCCTCTTGGAATTACTGCTACTGCATCAGTGACATTAGGGCGATCTGTAAAAATGGGATCATCCTGAGCGTTGATAGTACTTACTGCTGCGAGTACTAAAAATAGTATTGTAGTTAATTTAGGCCGCATTTTGTTTTATATCTACTTCATCTTTATCATCTACTATTAGGCATAACAATCCTGCTAATATCATTGACGCGCCACCCAGAACGAGTGCATATATGAATTCACCATTAAAGAATTGAGTTATTAAAAACCCTAATATACTTGCCGCTACAATCTGTGGTATTACAATAAAGAAATTAAAGATACCCATATAATATCCCATTTTTTGTGGAGGAAGAGAGCCAGACAACAGAGCATAAGGCATTGACAATATACTTGCCCAAGCTATTCCTACACCAACCATTGAAATGATTAGAAGTGTTGGGTTTCCTATAAAATAGAAAGAGATTAGACCGATTCCACCACAAGTTAATGCTATTAGGTGAGCTACTCTTCTGCTAGTAATTTTGGCTAAAAAGGGAAGAGCCAGAGCGGCCAGAGCTGCAATACCATTGTAGCCACTAAACAGTAAAGACACCCAGTCTGCGCCATCATTGTAAGCTTGACTAGTTGGGTCAGATGAACCATAGATATGACTGGTTACTCCTGAAACTGTGTAAATCCACATTGCGAACAGGGCAAACCATGAGAAAAACTGAACAAAGGCCAGTTGAATCATAGTTTTTGGCATATTTTGAAAATCTCTCACAATTTGAACGAAGCCATTGCGGTACTTATTTCTAAACATGAATAAAGAAGCCGTGGTGTAGCAAATTCCAAAAACAGCTATGATGCCGCTAAGTACATAAAGTTGGGGTTCGATATTTTTAAAATAGAACCAAAGAGATAGTAAGGCCGAAACACCTAACAAAGCCAGACCTATTTTTAAATAAGTATTAGGTGCGTATTTTATTACTAAAGGTTCCGTACTTTTCTCCTCATGGATTTCGTCATCAGAAGGAGGGTACTCCTTGGTTGTGAAAACTGTCCACATTACAGCAGTTATGAATGCAATCCCACCGATATAATATGAATATTTAACTGAATCGGCAATTTCTCCAATATTATCAGTTGTATTGCTTACTCCAAACCAGTTAGCGAACATCCATGGAAGTGCGGAAGCTATTACTGCTCCAACCCCAATAAAAAAGCTTTGAACAGCAAAGCCTTGTGTCCTTTGTTCGGGTGGCAACATATCTCCAACAAATGCCCGAAAGGGTTCCATGCTTATATTAATGCTTGCATCCATTACCCATAACATGCCGATTGCTATCCACAAACTGGGTGAATTAGGCATGATAAATAATGCGATAGTTGCTAATATGGCACCAACGGCAAAGAAAGGGCGTCTACGTCCCCATTTCGGATGCCATGTTCTGTCACTATAATAACCTATTAGTGGTTGAACCAAAAGTCCTGTTACCGGTGCTGCCAACCAATAAAATGCTAAATCTTTTGTATCACCACCAAGTGTTTCAAAAATCCTACTTGTATTTGCGTTTTGCAATGCAAAACCAAACTGGATTCCCAAAAAACCAAAACTCATATTCCAAATTTGCCAGAAACCTAACCTTGGTTTTTCAGATGAAAGAGAGACGTTATCCATAGCTTGTTTATCTTATAATATTGCGGCCTTATTGTTATACAATCGTTAGCATTTTT
>NZ_SMLV01000223.1 GCF_009711525.1 Fulvivirga lutimaris | reverse complement strand
CCCTTAATGGAGGAGAATCCCCAAGAAGCTGTCAGTTGCAATATAGTAGGGACAAAAAATATAGCCGATTTAGCAGTTGAGGTTGGAAGTGAGAAATTTGTCATGGTTTCAACAGATAAGGCCGTTAATCCAACAAATGTAATGGGTGCGTCAAAGCGCATAGCCGAAATGTATATTCAATCGATCAATGCTAAAAAGGGTAGTACATTGTTTATTACCACACGTTTTGGCAATGTACTTGGTTCAAATGGTTCTGTAATTCCTTTTTTTAAGAGGCAGATTGAGCAAGGTGGACCTATTACAGTCACACATCCAGAAATAACAAGATACTTCATGACCATAAGTGAGGCGTGCGAGTTGATTTTGGAAGCAGGCTGTATGGGAAAAGGAGGTGAAATATTTCTTTTTGATATGGGGAAATCTGTGAGAATTGTTGATTTGGCCAAAAAGATGATAAGGCTCTCTGGCTATGAACCATTTAAGGATATTGATATTATCTTCACAGGATTGAGGAAGGGAGAAAAACTTTTTGAGGAACTTTTAGCAGATAGAGAAAATAATTTACCTACTCATAATCATAAAATTATGATAGCAAAAGTCTCTACACCGAATTTTAATACTATTAGAGATGGAATTTCCGAGTTGGAAGAATTGTTGAAGAAACAATCTGACCTGTCATTGGTTTCTGCAATGAAGAAGATAGTCCCAGAGTACAAGAGTAATAGATCAATATATGAAGTACTGGATAATTAACGCCCCTTTGCTCTTCTTCCCCTTCTCTTAGACCTGAATTTAGCTGTACTCATAAACTCCGCAGGAAGATAGAACTCGACTTTAAGGTTTAAGATTAAATAGTTATCATTTCTGTCAGGGTTACCTCTTTTACTACCGGCTTCTTGCCTTGAAAGTCCTATCTCAGGTCTTCTATCAGCTAATGTCGCATGTATAGGGTCTGAGAATGTGGTATTATCAATATATGTGGTGCTTACATCGTCAATATAATCAGTGAAAGTTTGTCTAAAACCCACTTCAATTCCAACATTCCAAAAAGGATCAATTTTGTACCTAATACCACCACCGTAGGGTATCACAATTGCAATTCTACTATATTTCACCCCTTCGGTTTGTATTGGCTGAAGGGCGTATTTCTTTCCTTGGTACTCTGCTTTCGGATTGAAATAGATCAGTCCAATACCTGCAAATGCGTAGAAGTTGAAATCCTTTCTTTGATAGTATCTCGTTCCATTTGGAAATGCTTGTATCATTCCCACTGCATTCAATTCATAGTTATTGGACTTAAATGAAAGATTTCTATTTATTTTTCCATTTTCCTCAGAGTCCTCATCAGCACCTTCTAGTGAAAACCATTGGAGTTCAACACGGCCAGAGACTCTTTTGTTAAAGAAGTACTGTAAGCCCAAGTTAAGATTAAACTTAGGATCGAAATAATCTCCATTATCCTTTAGATCTCCAAAGTAGGTAGTTGTGCCCGTTCCTAAGCTAGCAATAATGTCTCTGCCTCTTCTATAATTGTAGAAGCTCTGAGAGAAAGCCTGAATGGAGCAAATTATAATTAATGATACTAAACCTATCTTTTTCATTTATTCCAATTATTGGATCAAAATTTAATAATAAAGATATTGAAATATAACTCAAAACAGAACTAATGCAACAGAAAAGGAGCTGTATAAACAATTATCGCTACTATTTCTTCAATAGTAGCGATAACAAATGTGCATCCGGAAGGATTCGAACCCTCAACCCCCAGAGCCGAAATCTGGTATTCTATCCAGTTGAACTACGGATGCCTGCGTATTAAGCTATTAGCTTAATACTTCTCTTACCTTGGCAGCTGCGTCTTTTAAGAGGATAGCCGAGAATACTTTTAGTCCAGACTCTTCTATAATTTTAGCGCCTTCTTCAGCATTTGTTCCTTGTAATCTCACTATGATTGGAACTTCAATATTGCCGATCTTTTTATATGCTTCTACAACGCCATTCGCAACTCTGTCACATCTTACAATACCACCAAAGATGTTGATTAAGATAGCTTTTACATTAGGGTCTTTTAAGATGATTCTAAAGCCAGCTTCAACAGTTTCTGCATTGGCGCCTCCTCCAACATCAAGGAAGTTGGCAGGCTCACCACCAGAGAGTTTAATAATATCCATGGTGGCCATTGCTAAACCTGCACCGTTAACCATACAGCCAACATTACCGTCCAGCTTAACATAGCTCAAGCCAGATTTTCCAGCTTCAATTTCTGCAGGATCTTCTTCGCTTAAGTCTCTAAGTTCAACAAGGTCCTTATGTCTGTACAATGCATTGTCATCCAAATTAACTTTGGCATCAACCGCCAGTATTTTATTGTCAGAAGTTTTAAGAACAGGGTTGATCTCAAACATTGAAGAATCAGTGGCTTCGTAAGCACTATAAAGGGAATAGATAAATTTTACCATTTCTTTAAATGCATTACCTTCAAGACCGAGCGCAAAAGCAATTTTTCTCGCCTGAAATCCTTGTAGACCAACTGAAGGATTAATCCATTCTTTAATGATCTTTTCAGGTGTGTGTTCCGCCACTTCCTCAATGTCCATTCCACCTTCTGTAGAAGCCATGATGACGTTGCAACCTTTAGCTCTATCAAGTAGAATACTGATATAGAATTCTTTAACTTCTGACTCACCAGGATAATAGACATCTTCAGCTATCAATACTTTGTTTACTCTTTTTCCCTCTTCTCCAGTCTGATGAGTAACCAAAATACCATTTAAGATATTCTTAGATTTTTCAGTTACCTCGTCCAATGATTTAGCTAAAACAACACCGTTAGAACCAGTTTCCTTCACTTTACCTTTACCTCTACCTCCAGCGTGTATCTGGGCTTTAATGACATACCAGCTTGTTCCGGTTTCTTTGTTAAGTTCTTTGGCTGCAGCTAATGCCTTATCAGGGTTATCTGCAACAATACCTCTTTGGATATTTACACCATACTTTTTTAGTATGTCTTTGGCTTGATATTCGTGAATGTTCATGCTTTAGAATTTTTGCACGAAAGTAGAAGATTTGGCCTTATATTTCAAGATAAACTCTAGATTAATAATCTCTTTTAGTATGTTTGAATTTATTCTTATCAATAAATTATTCTATGCTTAAAGCAACAGGTTTGACCAAAGCCTATAGTGAGTTAAAGGTTTTGAAGGGGATAGATCTTGAGGTAAATAAGAATGAGATTATTTCGATAGTGGGTGCATCAGGCGCAGGTAAAAGTACACTGTTACATATTTTAGGGACTTTGGATAATCCGGATAATGGCACAGTGATGTTTGATGACGTTAATATTGTTAAGCTATCTCAATCAGCCAGAGGCAAATTTAGAAATAAGAATATTGGCTTTATCTTTCAATTTCATAACTTATTTCCTGAATTCACTGCATTGGAAAATGTCTGCATACCTGGTTTTATTGGCAACTCAGATAAAAAGAGTGTTGAAGAGCGTGCGAAGGAATTATTAGATCGATTAGGACTTAAAGACCGACACAGTCATAAGCCATCCCAGTTGTCAGGCGGGGAGCAGCAAAGAGTGGCCGTGGCTAGAGCTTTAATTAACAATCCATCTATTGTTTTTGCTGATGAACCAAGTGGAAATCTAGATTCTGCTAATGCCAGAGAACTTCATGATCTATTCTTTAAACTAAGAGATGAGTTTGGACAAACCTTTGTGATAGTCACTCATAATGAGGAGTTGGCGGAAATGGCAGACAGAAAAGTAGAAATGAAAGACGGAGTGATAGTCTAACTATCTTTATTAATCTGTTTGATCATTTCTTTAATGTGTTTTTCATACCCAAACAGATTGTCATATACACCTACAATATTGTGATCTCCATTGAGTAAATAAGTGACTCGTTTTGAGATACCCACAAATGGAATAACAGCACCATAAAGCTTTGAGACTTTTCCGCTTTTATCTGATAGTAATTCGAATGGCAGGTTATGCTTCTTTTTAAACTTTAGATGCTTTTCAATACTGTCAGTGCTTATTCCAAATACTTTGATATCTGCATTTCTAAAGAATTCAAAATTATCTCTAAATGAGCAAGCTTCTTTTGTGCATCCTGGTGTAAAGTCTAATGGATAGAAGTAGATCAATAGGGGTTCATTCTCATGATTGGAAAGCGTGAATTGAGATCCATCAGTGCTCGGTAAGGAAAAATTAGGAGCTTTGGTGCCTTTGGATAGAGCCATTAATGAGTCAAAATTTCGGTTAATTCTTCAGCAGTCACATGACCACTTTTATTAACCTCTTTCAGCACTAAAGGTTTTATTTCATTTATTAGCACAGGGTCATATTTTGCCGCAACTCTGATATAATTTTTTGTAAAGCCGTGCATCATGCCATCCTCTACATCGTCTTCAAAAAGTACTTCCTGAGAAGTGTTCAGGTGCTGCTCATAAAAGTATCTTCTTTTCTTTTCAGATAAGGAACGGAGCATTTTAGACCTTTTATTTCTCTCTTTAATGGGTACAACGCTATCCATTTCGGCAGCAGGTGTATTCGCACGCTCTGAGTATGTGAAAACGTGCAGGTAAGAGATGTTAAGCTCGTTTAAAAAATTATAGGTTTTAAGGAATTCATTTTCTGTTTCTCCTGGAAATCCCACAATCACATCAACGCCAATGCAGCAATGAGGCATCAATGATTTAATCTTTTCAACTCTCGCTACATAAAGATCAGAGAGATAACGTCTTTTCATGGCCCTAAGAATGTTGTCAGATCCCGATTGTAAAGGAATATGAAAATGAGGAACAAACTTATTGGAGTTTGCTACAAATTCTATAATCTCATCAGTTAAAAGATTAGGCTCAATAGATGAGATTCTAATTCTTTCCAGACCGTTGATTCTATCAAGCTCCTTCGCCAAATCGATAAAACGATCTTCTCGCTTGCCATTTCTAATGCCAAAATCACCAGTGTTGACTCCTGTAAGTACTATCTCTTTTACTCCAGACGCGACTATCTCTTCAGCCTGTTTTACTATGTTTTCAATAGTATTACTTCGGCTATTGCCTCTGGCTAGGGGTATGGTGCAGAAAGTGCAACTATAGTCGCAACCATCCTGAACTTTTAGAAATGTTCTGGTACGATCGTTAATAGAGAATGCATTGTTGAAACTAGTAGCTGCCTCAATATCAGAAGCCAGCACTTTTGGCTGCTCTGGTCTAACAAAACCATCGAGTAAGTCTATAAGCTGAAACTTTTCAGCAGCACCCAACACAGCATCTACACCAGGTATTTCTGAAATTTCTTTTGGCTTAAGCTGTGCGTAGCAGCCTATAATGGCTATGTAGGCATTGTTAGAGATTTTACGTGCCTCCCTCACAATTTTCTTACACTTCTTGTCGGCATTTTCTGTGACAGAACAAGTGTTGATTATGAAGATATCAGGTGTGTCAGTAAATTCAACTTTTTTGTAGCCCTTATCCTCAAACATTCGTGATATCGAGGATGTCTCAGAGAAGTTTAATTTACAGCCTAATGTATAGAATGCAACTTTTTTCATAACAAGTTGCAAAGCTAGTCAATTATTGTTTCAACATGAAGTTCAGCGACCTCTTCTTGTTACCTTCGCTTATTTTTGATTTTCAAAGTACTCTTTCCTTTTCGTGCATTCTTAAGGTCTATGCCTAGTCCATAGCGGAGTACAAGTGAGAGTGTTCTGTAATGAGCCCTTAGGTTGTCATCATTTTGAAAATCATTTACCGGTATAGAACCATCACGAGATCCCAGAAATGTTTGTCCTAGTGTAAATCTGAGTTCTGTTTCAAATTTTTGAGAGTTGATAATTGGTGTGTCTATGCCAATGCCAATATCCAAACCGAAAAGCCACCTGTTTCCATCAGCTATGTAATTATACTCCAGATCTGATTTGCCCTCTTCAAACTTAACTTCATAGTCTAAATCAACATTATTATCAATTGTGCCTTTACCACCTATCCAATAATTTATGTTAGGGCCAAAGTTGAAAAACCATTTACCCTTAACATTCTCAATAATGTTTAAATCAAATTCTTTTCTTAGAAGAAATGAAGTTTCTACAAAATCGTATGAGGCATTGTTAATAGTTCCGTCAGCTTTATTTTCAATCTTCCTGCCTTTCTTAGAATAATATACTTCTGAGGACCAGGCAAAATCATTTTCTAAAGGAAAGATAATGTAGGCTCCGGCACGATATCCAATTTTGATCTTCGATTTAAAAACATCTCGATCATCATCATCAGGAAATGTAACAATATA
>NZ_SMLV01000049.1 GCF_009711525.1 Fulvivirga lutimaris | reverse complement strand
TTAATTCGACAGCTCCTTGTTTGTAATCATTGCTAGGCACATCATTCATGCAAATTTCAAATGTCCCTTCATATTGATCCGCAGATGAGGAATTTCCTACTATCAGGTAATACCATTCGCCAATCACCATATTTTCAGAGATATAGTTGAATACTATTCCTGTTGAACTATTACCGCTATTACACATTAAAATATTATCCTGACTGTCCTTTAAAACAACTTGAGCATATTTTAGAGAACCGGTTGTTAGAGTAAAATCCATAAACTCACTCTTTGCCTGAAATTTATACCAGGTATCATTATGGGTCATACTACTGCAGCCGGATGCCGAAGTTGACTGGCTGCCTGTCGCTCCTACATTTGTATAAGTAGCACAGTCTTCGTTGATCGTATTGCTTAAATCTATCTCTCCAATTTTATAGTCATTTGAAGGAATATCATTGATACATAAAGTGAAGGTACCATTGTAACTAGAACCTATCTGACTTCCCACTACCATATAGTACCAATCTCCTATTATCAAATCTTCTTTTACTAATTTCGATGTGCTAGAACTCATACAACCAATCTCCTGACCGGCTCCATCCATCAATTTCATAACTCGATAACCACTGTTTATTGAACCATTGGTGATTTCAATATCAATAAATGATGTTGATGCTTGGAATTTAAACCAGACATCGCTCTTAATCGAACTAGCACAACTAGAGCTTTGTTCTCCTGTGGCTCCAACTGTAGTATACGCGTTAACTGGACTACACCAATTGTCCTTATCAGTTAAGGCTATTGCACCTTGT
>NZ_SMLV01000121.1 GCF_009711525.1 Fulvivirga lutimaris | reverse complement strand
GATTAATCCTATGCAGAAAGAGATCAAATACATATTAAATCAATTCAAAGAAGATGAGTACAAACTCAACAAGTTTGTTGTTTCCTTATATCTGAAATCAAATTCAATACAGGTTAAGAATAATACGCTTGTCAAATCTTTAATGCTTAGTGATATTGAGTTAAAGCAGGAAATCGACAACCAATTACAATTTGGATTGGTTGAAGTAATTCAGGCTTTTGAGCTGGCTATTCCTTCCAAAGAGCAAACTACAAACGGAGCAGTATACACTCCAAAGTACATTAAAGAGTTTATTGTTAAGAGGACTTTTGAAAAGGTTAAGAAAAGACCTGAATCGATACTTGCAGGAGATATATCTTGTGGGTGTGGTGCCTTTCTTTTTACACTTGCACATAAAATACATTCAGAAACCAAAAAATCATACCGAGAAATATTTAAGGATAACCTTTTCGGTCTGGACATAAGCCAAAGTAGCATTGATCGTACAAAAATTCTACTTTCCCTTTTGGCCATTACTGAAGGAGAAGATATTGAGGAGTTTTCATTCAACTTATACACTGCCAACGCCTTGGACTTTGATTGGATTAGTCAAGTACCTATGATCAAGAAAAATCAAGGATTTGATTTAATAGTTGGAAATCCACCATACGTTCGTGCTAAGAACCTACACGAGCAAACCAAAAGTTTCCTAAACAATTGGTCAGTTACAAAATCCGGAAATCCCGATTTGTATATTCCTTTTTTTGAAATCGGTAAAACATTTCTTCAAAAGGATGGCATATTAGGTTATATAACGGTTAACTCATTTTTCAAAAGTGTTAATGCCAGAGCACTTAGAATGTATTTTAAAGATCACAATACAGATCTAACGATCATTGATTTTGGCCATGAGAAAATATTTGGTGGAAAGTCGGCATATACCTGCATTTGCTTTCTATCAAATAAAACAAGTGAGAATATTTCATTCGCTCGGACCTCTAGTAATAACCTCGAAGAAATCACAGAAAATCACTATCATAAAATTTCTTACAATACTGTTGATTCTCATAAAGGTTGGATTCTCAGTAGCAAGGAGATCGTGGAAAATATTAATAAAATTGAAAACTGTGGTTCTTCATTGGACAACCTCTTTATAATTAAAAACGGAATAGCCACATTAAGCAATGGCATCTATATATTTCGGCCTACTGACCAAACCAAAGACTATTACATATTCAATAAGAATGGAATTGAACATCGGATTGAAAAGGGTATATGTAGAGATATTATCAAACCCAATATCCTTAAAAATGAAAATGAGATAGAGAAAGTCAAAGAAAAAATTATATATCCATACACAAATGGAATTACCCCATTTCGTTTGATGGAAGAAAATTATTTCAGAGATAATTATCCAAACGCATATGCCTATTTATTAGACTTCAAAAATGAATTACTTAAACGAGATAAGGGGAATGGAGATTATGGCGCATGGTATGCATTCGGCAGAACTCAGGCACTCACAGATAAAGGTTACAAATTAATGTTTCCTTACATGGCCAAGGAGCCACATTTTGTCTACACAGACAATGAAGATATGCTTATTTATTGTGGTTATGCCATTTTCTCAGAATCCCAGGAAGAACTCTTGTTGCTAAAAAAGATTTTGCAATCAAGACTCTTTGATTATTATATAAGGCACACAAGCAAGCCTTATTCAGCGGGATACTTTTCTTATGCAAAGAATTATGTTAAGAGCTTCAGTATATGTGAACTAAATGAAGATGAGCAACGGTTTTTAACCATAACAACTGATAAAACTGAGATTGATAGATTCTTGGAAACAAAATACAACGTGAGCCTCAACTAAGCCATACACATTGCCAAGTCGCTCAATCAACCGCACAAGCCAAAACTTGTCAAAGAGTATGTCTGCCCAACGCACGGTGGTATTCGAAAGGAACTTCCCAGAAAGGAAAACACGAAAACCTAACAAAATGTATAGTGAATGCGCTTACGAGCTACTTTCAACTTTCTGTGCAATTCGATACTTTAGTAACGTTGGAGAGTGTGAGCGCACTCACCATACATAGACGTTAGCGGTCAGCAAGAAAGAACCAAAAAAGGAATATGCTCAAAAAAATAATTATAGGAATTTCAATTGTCTTAG
>NZ_SMLV01000027.1 GCF_009711525.1 Fulvivirga lutimaris | reverse complement strand
TATTCAATCATTGTAGAAAGACCTCTGTATTTAAGGTGAGCATCTACAAACCAAGTGTTTAAGGTTCTTTGCTCTGAAAGGAAACTTCCTAATTGACCTCTTTGTCTTGAAGCGTGATCGTTATGGTCATAAGTAACACCAATCATTAATTTGACGTCATTTTCTCTTTTTAAGTCAGCAGCTTTATAATCGCCACTACTTGCAAAATCTCCGAAGGGCAACCATTCTACTCTGTTAGTGAAGTCATAACCACCAGCGTTTTTAGCTGTCATGTTTCTTCCTTCACCCATAGTTATAGCACCAGAGTATCTTAAGCTTTTACCTTTATATCTTAACTGAACTCCAACATCACGATCGATGTTCATTCTTGAATTTAGATTACT
>NZ_SMLV01000172.1 GCF_009711525.1 Fulvivirga lutimaris | reverse complement strand
CAGTTATGTTATTTATTGATTATCCTGGATTAACGAGATGTTTTTACCACTTTAAGGTTATAGAATCATTAACATATTCAGTTGCGATTGACATGACCTCGTTGATCTTTAAACCTTCTCCAGTTTCATTACCAAATGGATCAAAATTTGAAATAGGTTCAATAAATCTATAATCATGCTTCTGAGCAGCTACTTGTTGATCTTGTAAAGTAAATGAGCTGTAATTAAAAGCATGCAGACAGAACTTCAAATGTTTGTATCTGGATTTAAAGCTTCCTTCAACCTCTTCTAACGTTATTGAATTTGTTTCAGGGTTATAAATAATTGTTCTTTTGTAATATTGTCCATTTTCATAATCATATGACTCTCCATCGTCTTCGTAATAAACAAAAGAGTTTACATGATGACCTGCATAAACATGAATCTCCAATACATCTCCGAGACCTTGAGTATTAGTATTGGCTTTTGGCGCAAGCGGAATTATTGATGATGATTTTATAAACACAGGCAATTTTTCAATGCCACACTCAATAATCATTTCCTGATTACCTTCAAACTTCTGGTCATTAAACATTTCGTACCATTCACCTTCGGGTAAATAGACTTTAGTAAGTGTTTTATCACTTTCTAGAGGAGCTACCATTAATGCAGGACCAAATAAATATTGATTCTGGAACAAGCCGTTGTATATATTATGATCAAAGCTGTAGTCAATGGCCAGGCTTCGCTGTAATGGCAAGCCTGATATAGATGCTTCAAAAAATAGTGAGTAGATATATGGCATCAACTTATACCTCAGTCGAATAAAATTTGTAGAAATCTCTTCAACCTGCTCACCATAAGCCCAAGGTTCCGAATCCCTGCTATTAATCATTGAATGCCCCCTGAAGAAAGGAGAAAAGGATCCTATTTGCGCCCATCTGGCAAATAAGTGTTCACTGGCATTGCCTACAAACCCGCCAACATCATAACCAGCAAAAGCAATGCCTGCCAATCCCATACTATTGACTAACCTTACGCCAAGCATCATATGCTCGTCAGTAGCTACGTTATCACCTGTCCAAACCGCAGCATACCTTTGAATGCCGGAGAAACCAGCTCTTGTCAGATTAAATGGTCGTTTATTTGATAGACCTGCTTTAGTGCCCTCAAATGTTGCTCTGCTCATTTGAAAGCCATATAAATTGCGCCCTTTTCGAGCAGTGTCTTTCTCACCATCAAAGTCAAATTCTATTAATTCAGGCAACATTTGACCCCAAGTGGCAATTTCATTCATGTCATTCCAAAAGCCATCAACGCCAATTTCAGTGTACGAATTTAAATTGTCTTCCCACCACTTTCTGGTTGACTCTTTTGTGAAATCAGGGAAATGACACAGTCCTGGCCAAACAGATCCACTATAATTAGTGCCATCAGGATATTTAATAAACACATCATTTTGTTTGCCTGATTCATAAGCTGTATAGCCATCTTCTATCTTTATTCCAGGGTCACACATAACCACTACA
Organism: Fulvivirga lutimaris; assembly: GCF_009711525.1. Lineage (GTDB taxonomy): Bacteria > Bacteroidota > Bacteroidia > Cytophagales > Cyclobacteriaceae > Fulvivirga > Fulvivirga lutimaris. The sequence goes on along the minus strand of NZ_SMLV01000172.1, from coordinate 2,381 downwards.
TGAAAGCCAAGCTCCTTAAGGTGCTGAACCAACTCAGCAGGCTTTGAAAACTTTTTGTTATCCCAGGTAAAGATTTTGTATTGCTCCATATAATGGATGTCAAGTACAATCACATCTGCAGGAATGTTCTTCTGTCTAAAAGTTTTCGCAATTCTTTCGACCTCTACATCTGGGTAATAGCTATAGCGGCACTGCTGATAACCTATACTCCAGAGTGGAGGGAGAGGAGTTGTTCCTGTTAAGTGAGCATACTTCCTAATAATTCCTTCTACATTATTATCATGAATGAAGTAGTAATCCATATCACCAGCATCTACTGAGAAGCTCGAAAACCTGTCATTTGATGCTCCGAAGTTTACAAAAGACTTGTGGCTGTTGTCAAGGTATATTCCATAAGCCAGGCTGCTGTGTAGTCCTACGTAAAAAGGAGTAGAGCAATAAAGAGGGTCCTGTTCCGACCCGTAAGCAAAACTATCGGTATTCCAATGTTCGTAACCCTGACCTCTTCTGTCTAGCGGACCAGTTTTTTCACCAAGCCCTATAAAGCGCTCGCCCTCTTGTAGCTTTTTGTAGGTAGTTATTTGCTCGCCAATCCTGGATGTACCAAAGGTGTCATCAGTAGAAATTATCTGTCCATCTGGTTTCCTAAATGTAAACCTTACCGGTGATTTTGAGATTTCAAGTTGAAGGAGAGATGTCTTAACAAGGATAAGACTATCAAAATCTTCAATGCTGAACTTGTCTTCAATTGGGTTTGCAATTACACTGTATTTATTGGTGTCAGTAGTCTCTCCAAAATAAATGTGCACTCTGATGATGCCAGCATCATAGACCTTAATTTGAAAATTCCCATTGCTAGTTTTTGCTTGAAGTCCATCTGCATTGATTTTGAAACTTTCAAATGCACCAAGATCCTGGCTCAATTTATTGTTTTTTGTATTATCCATCAGTAATAATTCGGTTCAGATTAGAGCAAAATTAATCTCTAAAAACAAACCAAATTAGTGATAACTAAACTGATTGAGTACAATGTGTTGCAAAAAAATGACCGCAATCGTTTGAAGTTGATATTAACAACTTCAAATTAAACTATTGATAAAAGGGCTTACTTTTTAATTGTAGAACCTCTTACAATAAGATTAGTCTTGAGCACTTTGGTTTCAGGCTCAATAACCTCATCGTCTTTGGCTTCAATTTGCTTTATTAAAAGTCTGGCAGCTTCTTGTCCCATTTCGAAACCGGGTTGGTTTACGGTAGTCATGGCAGGTTCGGTGAGCGAGGTAAACCTCCAGTTACTAAAACCTACAATTGCAAAGTCATTTGGAATATTTAAACCCTTTTCTCTTGCAGCCATCATGGCTCCAAGTGCTACTATATCATTAATCGCAAAAAGAGCATCTGGAGGATTCTGAAGTGCAAATAGCTTGGCAGCGACACTTTTAGCTACCATTTCATCCTCAGACGTGAAGTCGCCCATGACTAACTCTTCGTGGTATGGGATATTATAATGCTCTAGAGCAGCTTTGTACCCTGCTAGTCTGTTGCGGCTGATTTCAAGGTTAGAAGGTCCGGATAAATGTGCGATCCTTTTATTTCCTTGTTCAATTAGATGTTCTGTCGCCTTAAAGGCTCCATCAAAATCGTCAACTATTACTTTACTACAATTTATGGCATCAGTCACTCGATCGAAAAGAACTAAGGGCATTCCCCTTTCATGAATAGTATGGAAGTGGTCGTATTTTAAGGTTTCTTTAGACAAGGAGATCAGCATTCCATCAACTCTGTTATTAAAAAGAGCTTTTGAATCCATTACCTCTCTTTCATAAGATTCGTTAGACTGTGACACAATAACGCTATATCCTTTGTCATAGGCTATATCCTCAATACCACTAATTACAGTAGAGAAAAAGAAATGGATAATTTCAGGGATTATGACCCCAATGGTATTGGTTTTACTCTGCCTTAGGCTCAAGGCAATTGAGTTAGGAGTGTAGTTGAGTTTTTCAGCTAACTCATTGACCGCTTTTTTTGTTGCGGTGCTAATATCTGGATGATCTTTTAGTGCTCTTGAAACAGTTGAAGGAGATATTCCCAATTCTCTCGCTATGTCCTTAATTGTTATTTGATTGTTCTTCATTATTTGGTTTACAGAATACGGTAGTAATTAACTGCGCCAAGATAATAAAATCCGCTGTGTAATTAGAGTAAATATTGAAATTGTGCAACAACTCAAAAGATACTTTGGCCCGGTGTCTTAAAATATGAATTTGTGCAATCGGATGCACCTTTCGAAAAAAAATGTTAAATTATAATAAAATCACAAACGTTTGCGTAAACGTTTGCGGTAATTTTTCGGTGAATAAGTGCTTTTATTATTAGGA
>NZ_SMLV01000324.1 GCF_009711525.1 Fulvivirga lutimaris | reverse complement strand
TCTATTTACCTACTCCCAAGGAAGCTTACAATGCTATTGTTGTAGCCGCACCGCATACCAGTAATTGGGATTTTGTTTACGCCTTGACAGCTTTAAAGCAACTAGGAGTTAATCCACGCTTTACTATCAAGAAGGAATTTAATAGATTTCCATTTGGTAAGATGATTACCAATATGGGAGCCTTATGGATAGACAGAAGCCCTAAGGATGGGCAAACTGAGCGCAAAAGTATGACACAGGTAATGGCTGACCTCTTTAGAGAAGCAGAAGCTCCACTATCTATGCTGGTAACACCTGAAGGCACAAGATCACCCTCACCAAAATGGAAGACAGGTTTCTACTATGCTGCCTTAGAGGCTAAGGTTCCTATCTGCATGGCCTTTATGGATTATAAGACCAGAACTACTGGTATTGCGCAATGCTTTATGCCTACTGGTAATATTGAAGATGACATGAGAATAATCATGGACTTTTTTAGAGATAAAGAGGGCAAGTACAAAGAGAACTTTTTGCTTGATGAACGCTATAGTTGATATTTATCAGTTCGAGTTCTGATTCCCATCCTAACCAAATAATTAGACCAATAATAGATTTGTGTCAAATTATTTATCAATGGAAAATTCAAAAAATACTGAGACGATCAACCAGGTTGAGATCGTTCAGAAGAGTTATGGGAGGTGTCTGTCAACTGGAGACGTACTACAAACATTTTATGATTATTTTTTAAGTAGCAGTCCTGCTGTAAAGGAGAAATTTAAAAATACAGATTTTGATAATCAAAAGAAGTTACTAAAGCATGGCGTAAACCTTATGATCATGTTTGCATCTGATACTTTCGCTGGAAAAAGTGGACTTAAGAGACTTCAGCATTCTCATAATAGACACAACCTTAATATTGATCCGAAGTATTATGATTTATGGATGACATGCCTGTTAAAAGCGGTAGAAAAGCATGATTATAAAGTAGATCCAGAGGTTATGACGTCTTGGGAATATGTACTAGGCAAAGGCATTAAGTTTATTGCCTCAGGGTATTAATTTATAAAAATGGGAGGGAGCTGTTTAGTCTCTCTTCCAGACTATATTTTTGCTGTCTCTGTCTTGATCTATGATTCCTGCCTCTTTAAGGGCAAAAACTACACTTGTCAAAGTCTTATCACTTACCCAGCTATCAGTGGTCCATTCCGTACTGTGAAACCAATATTCTGCATCTTTTAATTTAAGACCGTATCTCTCGCTCACCAGTTTAGGGGCATCCGGGTTTTTCATAAACTGCTCACACGAATTATGAATAACCTTTAGAAACTTATCGAGTTCCTTAGGGTATTGGGCGATCACCTCTTCACGTGCGGCAATCATAAAGCATGGCCATGGCGAGTTAAACTCTCCAATACGCTTCAATTGGCCCTTTGATACATACGGCTTGGTGGTGTATTTCTCCCAATAAAATATGGAGGTTTCTTTTTTATCCAGTGATTTTAATGCTCCGTTAATGTCCTTTATAATAACAAACTGGTCATCTTCTATCGACTGACCTTTGAGTAAGGCATCAACAATGGGCATAAGGTGTGAGCCAGATCCCTTTCTGCTAATGGCTATTTTCTCTTCGAAGATTTTCTCTTTCTTAGGCACCACTTCATTGTCATAAGTATGGATACCCCATGTTAGCGGAGACTTGACATAACCGCTGATGATTTTAGAAGGGTTGCCTTTCAATATATCGGCAATGATACCCTCAGTAAGCAAAATGCAAATGTCGCAGTCACCATTTCTAAGTGCTTGGGTCATGGCTCCGGTTCCGTCACCAAAGTTTTTCCAATCTAGTTCAATTCCAGCTGCTTCGAAAGCACCACTTTCATTTGCCAGATGTATGGGTAAGTTAAAGTGTTCGGGAACACCTCCTACAGTTAATTTTGTTAAAGACATTATTAAAAGAAGTAGAGGCCAAAAGAAGCTATAATTATCGTAAAAAGCGAATGCCAGCCCGCTTAATGAATAATAGATGGTTAATTAGTTTGGAAAAAGATGGCTCAGTAAAGGGAATATTAGATTATTTGTCTTTTATCGCCAAATACTCACGATACGCCAGACCTACTTTTATATCCTGATATTCATACTCATCACCGAGCTTCGATTTGATCTCAGATTGAGAAACTTCCTGCGTATCGCCTATGACTTTTAGTATTATTTTGAGTTTGTCTTTGCTAATCAAATCCTGAGCTTTAACCTCACCGGTTTCCACATATTTACACAAATGACCTATGATTGTGCCAGTGACAAACTCACGTTCCTTTGCTATTTCCTCAACTGACCGGCCGTCCTGATATAGTTTAAATGAGATCTCAGCTGTAGGTACTTTCTTGATTTTTTCTACAGGTGATTTAAGTTTTGAGACAGTTGTGAGTTGCTTTTTTAAGTCGGCTTTTGATAATATTCTATTTTCTTTGTTTGCCTTAAAGAACAACCCAGTTTTTTGAAGAATATTAATCTTTGAAGTCAATGCGCTACCGAGCTCATCAAGTTCTTTAAGGTAGCCTTTGATTCTTTTTTGAGTGGCAATTTTAACTACATGCTCGTTATGAGCCTTTATGAGTTCTCTCAGGGCAGGTTGAAAATACTCATTGGCCTTTTCAATGCGCTCTGTTAATAATTCATGCCCATTTTCGACATTGACAAATTTGTTTATTGAGGAAGTAAATTTTTTAGCCACTCCAGATAGCTCGCCAATTTGTTTGAACTGAGCTTGTGTCCACTCCAGGTGCTTTTGCTTGGCAGAGCGACTTTCCTCCTTATAAAAGCCTGAAATATGCGAGATGTAACTATCATTGAGTTGTTGAAAACTGAAAGATTGGATAGCCAGATCAAATAAATAGGCCTTTTTGTCTTCTTCTAGTCGGTTTTCTAGTTGGTTTAGCTTAGGTTTGCTTTGCTCGAAATCGTTTAAAGCAATATCATTTTCAAAGCCAGTATCAGGGAGTTTTGATGAAAGCACCAAACCTTTTAAGCCTGTAAGTCTCGATAACGCAACATACATCTGACCAGGAGCAAATGAATCTGCTAGATCTAGGATGGCTTTCTCAAAAGTTAATCCCTGACTTTTGTGCACAGTGATGGCCCAGGCGAGTTTGATAGGGAATTGACTAAAAGTGCCAATGACCTGTTCTTCAACTTCATTCGTTTCAGCATTGAGCGTGTAACGTTTGTTTTCCCACAAGTACTTTTCTACCATTATCACATTCCCTGAATCTTTAATGGTTACTTCTAAATCCTCACTGCTGAGGTTAGTAATTTCGCCAATCTTTCCATTAAAATAGAGTCCCTCACCAGAGGTATCATTCTTAATGAACATAACCTGTGCACCTAACTTGAAAGTGGATTTTTCGGCAAGAGGGTACATGTTTTCATTAAAATCACCCGTGATTTCTGCCTTGAATGTATATGACTTGCTATTGAGTTTATTAAGTGCGTTTTGGTTTATTTCCTCCGCCTTTCTATTGTGTGTGGTTAAATGAATATAACCTTCAAGGTTTTCTTCTTCATAGTTAGGCAGGTAGTGTTTGTTAAGCTCTTCCACCTCTTCACTGTTCAGATTGTTCATTCTTACCTTATTAAGCAGGCCGATGAAAACCGGGTCAGATTGGCGGAATATCTTATCTAACTCAATATAAATCAAATCCCTATTTTGTAAAGCCAGCGCTTCAAAAAAATAACCGCTTTTGTAATAGGGTTGGAGCAATGCTTTTTCGCTATTCCTGATAACTGGTGGCAATTGATTCAAGTCGCCAATAAACAGAATTTGAAGGTTACCAAAAGGTGCCTGACTTCTTCTAATGGTTCGCAATACAAGATCTATACAATCCAGCATATCTGCACGCAGCATACTAACCTCGTCAATGATGAGTAGGTCAAGGCTGTGCAGCATGTTGCGCTTGGTATTAGCCATTTTGAACTGTGAGAGAAAACTTTTTGGAGTGTTTACCTGAGAATCAAAGCTGCTTCCTGATAGATTGCCATTATGTGGTAGGTAGGTGCCAAATGGAAGATGAAGTAATGAGTGTAGTGTTACCCCGCCTGCATTAATAGCTGCTATACCCGTTGGGGCTGCTACCGCTACATTTTTGTGTGTGTTCTCAATTATAAACTTCAGAAGGGTAGTTTTACCACTTCCTGCTTTACCAGTTAGGAAAATATTTTTGTTGGTGGCATTGATATAATTTACCGCTAGATTGGCCGTGTCTGTCAACTTATTTTCCATCGGTCCAAATTAAAGGAAATAAAATAGGTCGTGGTAATAATAATGGTGGCTATTTATAGGCTCTTTTGACAATACCGCTGATAGATTTTCTAATTTTGGTTAAATAATAAAACCACCTAACATTCAAATGAAGAAATTTTTAATCATCGTCTTGTCTGTGGCTGCTATATTAGCTTTGATTTTTGTGATAGTTGATGAGCCCATACCTGAAGGTAAGGAAGGTCCAGAGGCCGAACAATTGGCTGATAATATTTTAAAATCAATCAATAAACAGGCATGGGATTCTTTGGAAGTTATAGAGTGGACTTACCCTATAGGAGATCATCATTATACCTGGAATAAAAAAGAAGGAGTTGTAGAAGTCAGCTGGGATAATATAAAGGTGGTTATTCAACCTGATGATGGAACAGGAGAAGCTTTTGTTGGAGGAGAGTTGATTGATGATGATGATCTGATTAACAATGCAATTAATTACTTCAATAACGATTCTTTCTGGCTTATAGCACCTTACAAAATAAAAGATCCCGGTACAATTAGAAAAGTGGTTGATTATGAAGGCAGCGAAGCCCTATTGGTTCAGTTTACCAGCGGTGGCTCTACACCAGGTGATAGCTATTTATGGATAGTCGATGATAATTACAGACCTGTGGCCTGGAAGTTCTGGGCGAGCATCATACCTATTGGAGGAATGTATTTTACATGGGAAGGCTGGAAAGACATTAATGGAGCTCAAATAAGCACAGTACATGAAGGCTTAATGACCATTGAAATTTCAGGCCTGAAATAGTTACTTATCGTGCCAATGCCCGTGCTCGGGTGACCAAACTTTACCTTCTGGTGCTTTCCCGGGTGCATCATCTTTGGTGATTGTGATATAAATGGCAAACGCAGTAATGATCACAAACAAGCCAATAAGGCCATACATCAAAGTGCTCTTTTTAGAGCTTTCTTTTTGGTTATCTTCCTTCTGATGGCAGTTTTTATATTTCTTGCCGCTACCGCAATGGCACGGCTCATTCCTTCCCTGTTTTTGCATTGTCAATTTTAATCAATTTTCATGAATATTTAAATCTCTGTCACTCGCTGTATTTAGCGGGTATTTCAGAGATGCTTTTCATATAAAGGTCTTTGTAAAAAACTTCGGCACCTTCTGATTGAATTATCAATCTACCTGAGTTTAGTGGAGTGTCAGTATTCATAATTCTGGAATTATACAGTCGCATAACCACTTCACCATTTACGATATGGATGCTGCTATCTCCAAGCGTAATCAACTCAACATCATTCCATTCCCCATGAGGCTTTTCAGCATTCAAGGCTTTAAATATTCTTCGTTTGGCCAAACTATCCTGCGTGGCCGTAGGTAGGATCTGAGCGCAGTAGAAGGTATGCAATTCTGCTCCCTCTTTATACTGGTAGTACAGGCTATCTTTCTTTTCTGTCGGGACATCTATTTCTACTTCTCCAACGGGCCAGTAGTCACCCATATCACCTTCCTGCACCTGCAACTCCTGAGAATTCATCCATGGGTGTGAAAGCTCAGAGCCTGGAATGTTGCCATGGCCATGATACAACAATCCGCTATCTCTTGGACCATTTTCTCTTGGCTTATGCATCGCCTCACCCCATTTTACTTTAAGTTTTAAATGGTAGTTTTTATAGCTGTCTTCTGTGTAAATCATTCCCCAGGCAACGCCAGAGATTCTGATGGCATTTCCTGAATCAGTCTCTACCACAGACACCACATTCAATGGGTCATTGTCAATACCAAAAGCTTCAATTGGGTTGCCAGTACTGTCCTCCTTCATTTGATAAGGGGTGTTGAGATAGGAGTGCCAACCGGTGAGATCAGTTCCATTCCAAATAGGCTCCCATGCGACTTCTTCAGAAGTTTGTTCTTTTTCTGTGGCTTGGCATGAGGCCATTATAATGCAAAGCAATACTGCTAGATTCTTCATGAGGAGGTAAGTGAATGTTGAATTGGAAAGTAATCAATTAATCAACCTTGTACAATACAATATTTTTTAGCGGTCTTGGGTTTGTTTTTTATTTCTCAATACCGAGATGAATTATGCGCCCTCAACTGATATTAGACGGGTTGGTGCTTTTTCCAATTACAATCCCGTCTTCCGGAGCCAAATACGTATTGATAACTTCTCCAAAGGCATTCTTTACAACAGCTATTTTCTCTCCTTTTCTAACCTTTTGATTTAGCTCAACTGTTACCTCCAGAAAGCCGCCTTCTTCCATGTAAATCCAGTAGGACTTTTTGCAGTAGGTTACTTTTTGGGCAGGTCGTGGTATTTGCCAGTCATTATACATCTTAAGCCATTTTAGAGTGTTAAAGATGCCTTGATTACCGCGATTGATCATTACTTCCTGATATACCTGTGGATTCCCATATTCTACAGTTATTGAAGGAATTCCTAACTGATTCGCTGTCGCTCGCATGGTTTGTCCTCCAGAGCCAGCGGTGGCTTCCTTACTATTCAATATAATATCAGCGTGCTGCATTTCTGCCAGGCTTCTTAAGGTATCATTACTCATATCTGCTCGGGCGTACATGGTGTTAGTACGGCCAAAGCTGGCGGTGTGCATATCGATAAGGAAATCAAAGTAGGGCAATATATTTTCGGTGATCTTATAGGCATACTGCTGGCTGTTGTGCCCATTCTTTTTGCCAGGAAAGTTTCTGTTCAAATCCTCATCATCTATGAACCTCCTTTGATCATTTTGCAGGGCATAAGCATTTAGGCCGGCTATGGCAATGATATTGCCACTGAGCTTGCTCACATCTATTGTTTCTAGCAGCTGATGGATAATGCCAATACCATTCAACTCATCGCCATGGATGGCTGCTGTTAGCCCTAAGGTTTTGCCATTCTCTACACCTTGTATATAAATCACAGGAATTTTTATAGGTGCACCATAGTTATCAGTGCCCATTTCTAACCAATAATTTGTAATAGTACCGCGTGCTTCATCGAGCTCATCAAGGCTTTTGATTAAAGGTGCATTCTTCTGAGCGGAAGCAATGAATGGAAGAATAATAAGTACGATTAATATCTGTTTCATATTTTGCAGACTTGATATTGCAATAAAGTAAATTCCCAGAATATTCCTTTAGTTTAATTTAAATCATGTATTACGATCAAATTGTGCCAGATGCACCGCTTAGTAGGATTATCAAATCCATTTGGTGGATAGACAGCGAGGGTGATGCAGCGATTGAAACTCAAAAAATAGTGCCTGATGGCTATCCTGAGTTTATAATCCACTTAGGTGACACCTTTGAAATTAATATTTCAGGTAGATGGGAAACACAGGCTAAGTTCTTGTTGGCAGGACAGATTAGAAAGCATTTTCATTTGAGAAATACAGGTGTAGCCAAGATGCTGGGCATTAAGTTTCAACCTGCCACAGTAAATAGACTCTTCGGCTTAGATATGAGTGAGCTAATGGATGATGTTATTGCAGTTGATCAAACTCTTGGTGCATTGTATGAACTGGCCACAGAACTGTCAGGGTGCTCTGACTTTAGTGCATGTAAAAGTCATATTGAAGAATGGTTTGACAATAGAGTAATTCAACCTTCGGAATTAAACCCTGTTGATAAGGCAGTTCAGGAGCTAATAGCCACAAATGGTAATGTACGTTTAAACCAACTCTATGAAGAGTTAGGGGTTTCAGAAAGAACGCTCGAGCGTCAGTTTAAAAAGGTGATCGGCCTGAGTCCCAAATTTTACAGCCGCATTATCAGGTTCACTTATATTTTTGATCAGATCAAACAGGGGAAGGAGCCATGGCTGGATATCACTTACGACTCTGGCTATTATGATCAGGCACACTTTATCAAAAATTTCAAAGAGTTTACTGGCGAGAGTCCTTCAGCCTACGGTTTTGAAGAAAAGAATATGGCCAATTTCTTCCTTTTTAAAGAACAATAAGCACATGTCGGAAATTTACAATTTAATATACCATGCAGCAGATAGTTTAGTGTTTCACTTAAATTAACAAGTCAATGAAAATGAAATTATTTGCTGTGGTTGTTCTTCTTGCTTCCTTCACCGCCTGCCGGGCTCAGGTAAATTATGAAATGCTTGAAGGCACCTGGAAAATTGAAGGCAAGGAGAAATATGAGGTTTGGGAGAAAGCCAATGGTACTCTAAAAGGTGAGTCTTATAGCGTGAAAGATGGCATCAGAAGAACAACAGAAACACTCGAAATAAAAGAAGAAAATGGCAACGTGGTATACCGGGCAACGGTTCCTAATCAGAATAATGGAGCTACTATACCATTCACATTAAATGTTGATAAGGCTGGAATACTTTCATTTGAAAACCCTGAGCATGATTTTCCAACTCAAATTATCTATGAACCAGTATCTGACAGTCGGGTTTTAGTCAAGGTGCTTGGTAGTGATGGCAAAGGCTTCTCTTATTATATGGATAAGCAGTAAATAAAAAGGCTGTTTCAATTCTACTGAAACAGCCTTTTCAATCTTTCTTTCCACCCAATCAATTAAGATTAGGCTGTGGAGTCATTCTTAAATAAGGTTTTAACTCTTTAAATCCCTTAGGGAATTTTGTCTTAGCATCTTCGCTGCTGATAGAAGGTGCGATAACACAGTCATCACCATTGTTCCAGTTCGCAGGTGTAGCAACTGAGTGGTATTGTGTCAACTGCAATGAGTCAATGACCCTTAACAGCTCGTCAAAGTTTCTACCTGTAGAGGCAGGGTAGGTGATGGTAAGCTTAATCTTCTTGTCATCACCAATCACAAATACCGATCTTACGGTATGCTTGCTGTCTGCATTAGGGTGGATCATATCATAAAGGCCAGATACTTTTCTGTCTTCATCCGCTATGATCGGGAAGTTTACGGTAGTCGCTTGTGTCTCGTTAATATCTTTGATCCAGTCTTTATGTGAAGCAAGGCCGTCAACACTAAGGGCCATTACCTTGGTATTGCGCTTATTAAATTCTTCAGTGTATTTAGATACTGTACCCAGCTCGGTGGTACAAACAGGAGTGTAATCTGCCGGGTGGGAGAATAACACACCCCAGGAGTCACCTAACCATTCGTGAAAATTGATTTCTCCTTCTGTTGTCTGAGCAGTAAAGTTTGGAGCTTCATCTCCAAGTCTTAATGTCGCCATAATAATGATTAATTTGATTGTTGATTTTTATATATAAAAGCCGAAGTGAATGTACCTCAACCCATTTAAATTCAACGTAAATGGGAGCTTCTAGTTCACTAAAATGGGATTAAGATTGTGTTAAATGACAATAATTTTAATTGTTGAGCAAACCGCCATCGCGAGGCACGAAGCCATCTCATTAATCTTATAGTTGATGCGCAATTATTACACTCTTTATCGCTAGAATATTGCTGTAACAACAAAAAGAATAAAAGTGATGGCACTGACTACAGTCGTGAAAATTCCTGTTGCTTTGCTTTTCGTCCAACCTGATAACCCCAGAATAGTAAGGAGGGACAGAACGCCCACCAGATATCCTAAGAAACCAATAACTCTGGGTGTATTCAGCTCGCTTTGTGTGATACTAATGGGGGATCCATCAGCAGTAGCCAAAACAATATTTGTCATTGAAAATACTGTGGTTAGAAACCCTGAGGAGGATGTGGTAGCCAGTTTTAGAATGACATTGTAAAGTCGCTTCTCCGTTTGATTGATGAGTAGGTTGGCAGTTATGGCTATTGAGAACCCACCTAGAAATACTGAGATTAAAATGAATTGACTTGAAAGCTTATTCCAATATTCAAGAGGTAATTCGACCATTATGAGAGTTGCTTTTCTCCTTTTCTGATTTTGAAATAGCTCATAATGGAAGAGATTGCCATAATCAACCACCCCAGCCTGAAAAGCCAAACACTCCCAAACAAAGAACCAGGCTGGGAATCTAAAAGAGAACTAATGAATATTAACCCAGTTAAAATTCCGGCTATGAGATATAAATTCTTCTTCATAATGATTGTTTTTGATTAATGATTTTAATGTCACTTACCAGTGATTGGATTCTAATGGACAACCTGTGGAGTTTCATTAAACCACAGATATATATATTGTAACTATCAGGAAGCCTATCATTCTCAATAAAAAGATGGCTTCGCTGCGTGTCTTATCAGACTTCCTTTTAAAGGTTAAAAAGTAGGCGAATATCACATTGGGCACCCAGCTTAACCAGGCTACAATGTTGTATACCATTAGAAAGTCACCCGTTGCTATTGTTAACAGTGGCAACCAAATTCTTAATGTTACTGCTGAAAAACAGACTGCATAACTATAGATCATGAATTTTTTATGCTTGTCGATATCACCTTTTTTAACGGCATTGAAACCCAACATGGTTGTGGAGAGCCAAACTATTCCTGAAGACAAAAAGCCTATCATTGTTACCAGTCCACCGGTTGCAAAAAGTGCAATGTACAATCCACTTAGACCACTGACTAGCACTGCAATGACATAGCCTTTTCCAACTAACCTATGGAGGTTCATATTGGTACGCCTTAGTTTCTTGCTGAACTGCAACCATCCAATTAAAAGCGCGAAACCGCCAATAACAATATGCGTAAAAAAGGCCGCATTATATAAATTGTCATTTAACAGGGCCTCTGTTTTTGACCCCAACAACCCAAATCGTTTATCAAGGACAAAATAGATGGTAGGATAGAGCCCAATGAGAGTGGAAAGAATGGCGAATATAATCCAGGCGGCCTTTTTCATGACTTATTTTAAACTTGATGTTATTTTCAAAGCTATATTCATAAAATGACTATCTGACTACACTCAAGAGTAGTATTAAAAACTTTATCTTTATTGAAACCTTAGTTTTTAAAAGATTATGGCAGACGTAAACTCCTTTTTTTCTTCTAACAACACGGTCAGGAATGTAACTGAAACTGATGCCGCTCAGCTGGCTAATTACCTGGAGGGGATAGCGGCATTTGCAAGGGCAACTAATAGAAGCATCTATGTGATTGACTATGAAAAGAAAGGATTTGAATATGTGTCTGACAATCCATTGTTTTTGGCTGGCCATACCGCACAGGAAGTGCAGGAGATGGGTTATGAGTTTTACTTCAAAAATGTGCCTGCGGAAGATCTGGAGATGCTCTTGAAGATCAATACTGCTGGTTTTGAGTATTATGAGCAAATACCACTTAATGAGCGAAAAGAACACACCATTTCTTACGATTTCTTTCTGAAAACAGGGGAAGGTAAACCCATCCTGATCAATCAAAAATTGACACCCTTGTTTTTGACTGAAAAAGGCAAAATATGGAAGGCCTTGTGTATTGTTTCGCTTTCTACAGCCCAGCATTCGGGTAATGTCACCATTCATAAGCATGGCAGCAATACCACGATAGCTTACGACTTGGAGAAGAATTATTGGAAGACCCTGGATAAGATTGAGTTAAGTGACAGGGAAAAGGAGATTATACAATATTCTATCAGAGGTTATGCCATCAATGAGATAGCCGAAAAACTGTTTATTTCTCCTGATACGGTGAAATTCCATCGTAAGAAGATGTTTGAAAAGATGGATGTAGCCAATATCAGCGAAGCCATTTCTTATGCTACGGTGAATAAGCTGGTTTAGGCTGTCATCACGATCCCGAGCAAAGGGTTGTGTCTCCATTACCGTTTGTTAAAAAATAGCAAGTAATTATTGGTCTATTAAAGCTATGGATTGGTTCGTCAGACACGAACAAAAGCGCATTAGTGTATTTTGTTTTGCACTCGTTTCAAAACGATCGCAAAGTAGGGTATTGCTTATACTAAAGTAATTCCAAAGTATCTATCCAGTATCGTAAGAATCAAAATCAGTCCTAAAACAATTGGGCAAAAATAGCTTATCATTAACTTGATAAGTTTTTCTGCTTTGGAGCCTTTATAAGCTGGATTGCCTACTGCTATTTCGTTGTTTAGATTGGATTTTCCCCATTTGTAAGCTCCAAAAATTGAAATCAAAAAGCCTCCAGATAACATAATCACATCATTTGTGTGAATCAGAAATGTCAAAAAATCAGTAGGAGTTCCTTCGCTACCATATTGAATGAAGTTTGTGAAAAAAGAGGAGTACCCGTTTCCTATAAGAGAAGGAATGCCGAGAAGGAAGATAAATATTGTCATTAGGATTACAGCAAGATTTCTACGGACTTTATGCTGGTCTACTAAATAAGTTACAGGTACCTCGAGTAAAGAAACTGCGCTGGTTAATGCGGCAAATGTAAGTAGCAAAAAGAAACAAGATCCAATGAGTACACCCATCCATGGTCCTAAAGATTCAAATACACTTGGTAGCGTTTGGAAAATGAGGCCTGGCCCACCATTAACTCCCTCTATTACTCCGCTGCTTTGGTAAGCCACAATTGGGAAAATCATTATTCCAGCAAGAAATGCCACCCCAACATCTGTTAAAGTAATGGCTGAGGCGGACGAGAGGATGTTGTCGTTTTTAGAAACAAAACTTCCAAAGGTAATGTGAATTGCCATGCCAAGAGAAAGTGAAAAGAAAGCTTGGCCAAGCGCAGTATAAATTATTGGCAATTTAATTTCGGAGAAGTCTGGAACCAGATAAAAAGAAATGCCTTGAAAGGCGTTAGGCAAAGTCAATGCATAGCAAGCTATGAAAATAAGAAGTACTAGCAACGCAGGCATTAGTATTTTTGATGCTTTTTCAACTCCACCGGAGATTCCTTTAGAGACAATGAAAGCTGTGATTGAAAGAAATATCAATCCGTAAAAACCGATTTTGATAACATCCTTAATGTAATCATTGAATTGAGCACCAATCGAAAAATTTCCAATGAGCATTTCAAGAAAATACCCAAATGACCAAGCAGCAATCACATAATATAAGGAAAGACCAATTATGCTAGCTAGGATTCCCATCTTACCAAGTATACTCCATTTTGGAAATCCAAGATGAGCAAATGCACTTGAGGCGTCTCTTTGAGTCTTTCTTCCAATGGCGATTTCGGTGATCATTAGTGGAAGGCATAGTAAAAAACAGAAATTAATATAGATGATTAAAAAAGCTGCTCCGCCACCATTAGCAACCTCAAAAGGAAATCTCCAAATATTACCAAGACCAACGGCTGAGCCAGATGCAGCTGCAATAAATCCAATCTTGCTACTAAAATTACCCCTAGATGACATCTATCAATCTCTAATGAAACATGTACTATGAATGATATATTCGTTTGTCCTTTGTTAATAAAGGTATGATAAAAAATCTAGAGATTGTAGCCTTATATCCAAGTCATGCCGCAGGCATCTTTACCGATATGAAATCTAATTGTCTGCTTTAGGGGACACCTGCTACAAACTGGCGCCAGCAGAAGTTATCCACTTTTTATTTAATCTTTAATTTCCTTTTACTTTAACTCTACAGTGTATTTGTCAATTGCGGTTTTATACATGGAGTTAACACTATCTTGAAACCTTGTTTTATTGCTTAGAAGTTCAGAGAACTTGCCATAAATATTTTTGTAAATAATATTGTGGGCTGGGTTCATAAGAAGTTCATTTTTATACTCATCCATAGAGAAGTCTTGAGTTGTAGCAATACTCAGTAACTTGATTAAATCGTCTTTGCCAATTTGATCAAGTTCCAGCCATTCCTGTTTAGTACCGTCAAGTCGATAAAAACCTTTATTATTTTCAATTTTTAAGTATGTCATAAGTTTTCTCCTTTCTTTCTGTATATGCCTCCAAACCTGCTTCTAAACAGCCTAATAACGATTCGTAATTTTTTATTTTCTTTCCATCAGAAGAAGCTAATTCTTTATCCGAAGGGTATCCAGTATAGATGCGATAGATGAACTTTTTATCTTCAATGGCTTTTTCAGTTATAGCCAAATAGTTCGGTTTTATTGAAGCACCAACGGTGCTATTATGAGTTACAACTACAACAGGTAGAAGGGTTGAAATGTGCTTAATTATTGAATTAATCTCACGATTCAAAAAATTATTGTCGAATGAAGATTCAGGTTCGTCAATCAAGAGCAAATCATATTTTGTTGCATCTTGAATTTCATGAATTAGATTAAACTCTGAGCGTTCGCCACCCGAAACGACAAACCCATCCTGATTAAGGGTATTTGATTCAATTTTGATGAAAAATTTAAAGAGACTGGCGTCCTCTACTCCAAGTTCACGTAATTTTAATAAGTAATCGTAAGGTGAGCTATTGTAATATTTGAAAGCGGAGCTGTATATTTTTTTATCCTTTCCAATCTTCGCTAAATCAGAAGCTCCTTCAATTTTTGATGCTGAAGTAATTACTGAAAACTTACCAAGCTCTTCCTTATGAATCTGACGAGGAATTTTTATGACATCAACAACTTTATTAAAATGTTCGACTTTAACTTCTTCCAATGCGATTTTATA
>NZ_SMLV01000358.1 GCF_009711525.1 Fulvivirga lutimaris | reverse complement strand
AAATAAATGTTGTTGAAAATATTTTAGGTGGCTATTAAATAGCTACCTTTACAGCGTATCCTACCTATTTAGGCCGGCTTTTCTTAATCATTTAATCCAATTAAAATCGGATTTCTATTCACTTTGGTGTTTATTGATCCACACTTTTAACTAAACACAAAATCAATATATGGGCAGATCACAAGAAACATTCAACAAAAAAGAAGTAAGAAATAAAAAAGAAAAGAAGCGTAAGGACAAAATCGCCAAAAGAGAAGCGAAAAAAGAACTAGAAAAATCTGGCGCACTCGATGACATGATTGCTTATGTAGATGAAAACGGAAATATCTCAGACACTCCCCCAGATCCGACTAAGAAAAAAGTAATCAAATCTGAGAGTATAGAAATCAATGTTCCTAAAAGAGAAGACCTTCCTGAAGAAGAGAAAATCAGAAAAGGTGTAGTTACATTCTTCAATGACTCTAAAGGATACGGATTTATCAAAGATTCAGAAACTCAGGAAAGTGTTTTTGTACATGCCAACAATTTAATCGACCAGATTAAGGATAATAACATGGTGATCTTTGAAGTGGAAATGGGACCAAAAGGACCAACCGCTGTAGAAGTTAAAGTTGACAGATCGTAATTATTATTCTCCCCTGAAAAGATAGAAATCCGTCTTATTGTAGACGGATATATATTCTTCAACTTTATAGGTTCAATGTGAGTAGGCAATACCTCATGGGATACTTGCTTAAAGTAGATAGAAGAAGTGTGTGTTTTTGAAAGAGAGCCTTAACAAGTGTGAGATCAAATCTTTCCTTTTTTTATTATCACACCAGCGCAGTATGCCTATCAGGTTTATAAGAGCGATCAATAAATTACCTTGACACCACTATACCCAAGACCTTTGCCAGCTCCACTTCAGATTTTTTGAGTTCACCGTGAATTCTAAACATCTTATCCTGCTCTTCTTCTGATTCAGCACTCTTCATTTTAGCCAAATTTTCAGTGATAAGCTTTTGAATAACCCTGAACTTAAGTCTGGCCACATTAGTATAAACTACAGCTTCTAGCTGCTCATTTTCATGTGGAATATGAATCTGAAACTTATCATTCCAATTTGGGCTAATTTCACGTCTTTCAGTAACAAGGTCAATAACTTCAGTTTTAACCTTGCCCTCGCTGTTGTCAATTAAAAACTTGCTGTCAATGACCTGTCCACTTTCAAGGTG
Organism: Fulvivirga lutimaris; assembly: GCF_009711525.1. Lineage (GTDB taxonomy): Bacteria > Bacteroidota > Bacteroidia > Cytophagales > Cyclobacteriaceae > Fulvivirga > Fulvivirga lutimaris. Next base: position 17,757 of record NZ_SMLV01000358.1, on the reverse strand, counting down.
TTTTTTAAAGATCTCAAAAATCTCCTTATAAATAGGTGTTATAAATTCAACATCCTCAAGCTCCTCAAGCAGATAGTTATATAGTTTAAACTCTTCTTCTATTTCGTTAAAACCATAATTGATAAGAAGTCTGATACTCTCGCGTTCCTGAATTTTAACCAACTGATTATAGTCGGTGCCTTTTACCTCAGTTTCAGTGATAAGTTCTTCAAGCAACTTCTCTCCTGTTGTCTCCTCTACCCTTTTCTTATCATCCTTTCTTCTATCAGATATAAGAATCTTATTCAACTCCGCAACGAGCACACTTTCATCCATACTTAATAAGTTGGATGACTCCTTGATATAGACAGCGCGCTTGATTCCGTCAGGTATCTTGGCGATAGTACTTACAATCTCCTTAATAGACTGAGCTCTTTTCAGCGGGTCTTTTGCCGATTCGTCAGCATAAAGCCCGGTTTTGAAATTGATAAAATCAGTGGCATTGTCCTCCAAATATGTTTTGAAAGCTGTACTTCCCAGCTTCTTCGAATAACTGTCAGGATCATCACCTTCAGGAAACACCACGACCCGGACATTCATACCAGCCTCAAGGATCATATCAATTCCTCTTAATGAAGCTTTAATGCCCGCAGCATCACCATCAAACAGCACTGTTATATTTTGAGAGAATCTGCTAATAAGCTTTATCTGCTCTTCAGTCAAAGAAGTGCCAGAAGAAGAAACTACATTTTCAATGTCAGATTGGTGGAGTGAAGTAACATCAGTATACCCTTCTACCAGATAGCAGTTGTCATGCTGGCGTATTGCATTCTTGCCTTGATACAGGCCATAAAGGATTTTACTCTTATGATAAACATCACTTTCAGGAGAGTTTAAGTACTTAGGCTTATCATCCTTTTTGAGAGTTCTTGCCCCAAAGGCCACCACCTTACCGGTAACATTATGGATAGGGAATATTACTCTGCCTCTAAAGCGGTCATACTTTTTGCCTTCATCCTTTCGAACAATGAGGCCCGCTTTTTCAAGAATGTCCTCATTATAAGCATTCTTTGTGGCTGACTGGTAAAAACCGTCCCAGGCATCAATACTATACCCAAGCTCAAATTTTTCAATGGTATTGGTTGTAAAACCGCGCTCTTTAAAGTAGCTCAAGCCTATCGACTTTCCTTCTTCCGTATGGAGTTGTTCTTTAAAGTATTCTTTGGCGTAATTCAGAACAATAAACAAGCTGTCGCGTTCATTTTGCTCAGCCAGTTGCTCATCTGATTGCTCGTCTTCTATGATCTCTATACCATATTTGGTAGCCAAATGCCTAATGGCTTCAATATAATTGAGACCATCATGCTCCATTATGAAATTGATGGAATCACCAGATTTTCCACAGCCAAAGCATTTATAAATGCCTCTATCAGGAGTTATAGAAAATGATGGAGTCTTTTCATCATGAAAAGGACAGCAGGCCCAAAGATATTTACCACTCCCCTTTCTCTTCAGAGTCACAAAATCTCCAACAATATCTTCGATATCGGCTCGATCTTGTACGGCTTGTATGGTCTGTTTAGAAATCAATAGTGGTTTTTGAATCAAAGTTAAATTTTTGAAGGAAGAATGCCGATGTATTCAACTTATTTTGTAATTCAATTGTTCTTAAACCCAAACATAAAGGCTAAATTGCGGCCAAATTAGAAACGACAAAGTAAGGAAAAATGGCATTTAAGGAAGCAGACGTTCTAAAAGCACTTTCAACAGTTGATGATCCAGATTTAAAAAAGGATTTGGTAACCCTCAACATGATCAAAGACATTGAGGTATTTAGTGATACAATAAAATTTACGGTTGTACTGACTACTCCGGCTTGTCCATTAAAAGAGCTTATAAAAAAGAATTGTACTGATGCCATTCATGAACACCTTGATAAATCATTGGCAGTAGAAGTACACATGACTTCCAATGTGACCTCTACAAGAAATGATGGTCCGATATTGCCTGGAGTGAAAAATATAATTGCCATTTCTTCTGGTAAAGGTGGTGTTGGAAAATCTACTATTACGGCTAATCTGGCGGTAGCATTAAAAAATGCTGGTGCTAAAGTAGGTGTTATAGATGCTGATATTTCTGGCCCATCAATGCCCACGATGTTTAACTGTGAAGGTGAGCAACCTGGTGTAAAGCAGGTCAATGGCAAAAATGTTATCATTCCATTGGAACAATATGGAGTAAAGCTGATTTCTATAGGGTTTCTGGCCCCCTCAGACAATGCTGTAGTATGGCGAGGCCCAATGGCAAGCTCTGCTTTAAGACAGTTTATTAGTGATACAGACTGGGGTGAGCTTGATTATTTATTAATTGACTTACCTCCTGGCACAAGTGATATTCATTTGACAATGGTGCAAACAGTACCTGTAACAGGAGCTATTGTAGTTACAACTCCTCAGAAAGTTGCTGTTGCAGATGCACGTAAAGGACTCTCAATGTTTAGACAGCCGCAGATCAATGTGCCTATATTGGGTATTATTGAAAATATGGCGTACTTTACCCCTGAAGAGCTTCCTGATAACAAATACTACATATTTGGTAAAGATGGAGGTTTGAACTTATCGGAGAAGTACGATGTTCCGTTTTTGGGTCAGATACCGATAGTTCAGAGCATAAGAGAAAGTGGGGACAGCGGAATGCCCGTTGTGCTAAAAGAAGGACTGATGGCCGATGCATTTAATGAGTTGGCAGAATCAGTAGCAAGGCAGGTTGCCATTAGAAATGCCAGCCTTGATGAAACCAAAAAAGTAGAAATGAACGCATAATGGAAACTAATACTACTGCACCAGATTTATTAGAAAGAATTGACAAGGCACTTGATGGTATCAGACCGTACCTTGAAACAGATGGAGGTAACGTGAAAATTGTGGAAGTTACCGATGATATGACCGTTAGACTTGAGCTTTTAGGCGCTTGTGGTTCATGTCCCATGTCTACAATGACTTTGAAGGCAGGTGTTGAAGAAGCAATTAAAAAAGCTGTACCTGAGATCAAACATGTTGAGGCATTGAATATAACTATGCCTGATGATCCAAATGCAAAGCTTCCTGACAATATGCTCTAGCTTTAGCCGTTAATCATTTTAATTTGATAGCGCTGAAAGAAGTACTTAACATAAGATTTTTAATAACTAGCCTGTTAATAGCAGGCTTTTTGTTTTGTTCACCATCTGCACAAGCACAACGGGGCTGTGCTACTGTTGATTATCAAAAGATACTTCAGCAGAAGTACCCAAACCTTGATACTGAAGATCAATTTGAGAACTGGCTATCAAAAAGAATCTCTGAAAATAAAAAGAAGTTTTACCAACGTGGTGAGGCCACTGTATTCACACTTCCAGTTGTAGTTCATGTTATTCATTTGGGCGAAGATGTTGGTGATGGTCTAAACATCCCTGACAATCAGATTTTTTCTCAAATTGATGTGCTGAATGAAGATTTCAGAAGACTTAACGATGATCAGGTAAATACACCTTCTGACTTTGCACCTGTTGCTGCTGATATAGAAATCAACTTTGCCTTAGCACAACGAGACCCTGAAGGGCTCCCAACTAATGGTATAGTAAGAATAAATGGAAATAAAAGCGTTTGGGAGCTTGCCGATAACTATGCCTTAAAATCTTTGAGCAGCTGGAATACTGAGGATTATCTAAATATCTGGGTAACTAATCTTGGTAGTGATTATCTCGGTTATGCTCAATTTCCTATATCTACTTTAGCAGGCCTTGAAGGTGCCAGTAATAATGCTTTCACAGATGGGGTGGTTATAGATTATCGTGCCTTTGGTTCCAAAATAAAAGATCCTAATGCCAATGTGATCAACTCCTTTGACAGGGGGCGAACGGCCACGCATGAAATAGGCCATTTCTTTGGGCTGAGACATATTTGGGGTGATGGTGGCTGTAGTCAAGACGATTACTGTGATGACACCCCTAAGGCTAGCACAGATAATGGCAATTACAACTCTTGCAACTATCCTGGGCCCAACACCTGTACCGATGAGCCCATTGACTTCCCTGATATGTTCCAGAATTATATGGACTACACTGATGATGTCTGCATGAACCTGTTTACTGAAGATCAGAAAACTAGAATAAGAACAGTACTTGAAAATAGTCCCCGAAGATTGAGCCTTACAGAAAGTAAGGGAGCAATGCCTCCTGTAGTTGTTAGCAATGACCTTGGCATCAGAAATATAATTAACCCATCAATGACTGCCTGTGGAGACTCCTATGCACCGCAAATTGAAGTCAGAAACTATGGTAGCAATGTCATTAATCAGGTCTCAGTTAATTTCTATGAGGACGATGTACTTGTAGAGACGATAAGCTCTAATGTGACACTTGGTCATCTAGATATCACTACCCTTGATTTTGGCAACCAATCAATATCAGTAACTGGTTCAAAAAAATTAACCTTCGAGGTGACACAGGTAAATGGCGCTGCAGATAATAATGCTGACAACAATATCAAAGAAACTGATATCGAATTTCCAGAAACTGCTGTCGGTCCCATTCGGCTAGATTTTAATGAGCTTCCAGAGCAGTGGACCATTAATAACATCGACCAGGTGTTTACCTGGGAAATAAAATCTGCCGATAACGGAGAGCCTGGAAATAGTGCACTTTGTGTTGAGTTTTACAACTATGAAAATGAAGGTGAATTGGACCTTTTCTCCTCTCCTGTTATCGATTTTTCCACTAAAACAACAGCACAGCTATCTTTTGAAGTGGCATATGCAAAATACCCAAACATTGATAATGAGGGGCTTCTTATCACCATTGGCCCTAATTGTGCCAATGCTCTCACGCAGGCTGATACGCTTTATTACAAGGTTGGAAATGAATTAAGTACTGTAAACAGTACCTCCGGTTTTTTCACGCCCTCATCAATTGCGCATTGGAGAAAAGAGACCATCGACCTTGCTTCCTATATTGGTGAAGAAGCATTACAAATTAATTTTATAGCCAAAAATGGGTATGGCAACAATCTCTACATTGACAATCTGGTGATTGACGATGTAAGCAACAAAATCATAGCACCTTCTCCATTGTCATGCAATCCGAATCAGGAGTTGTTGCTTGAAGTAGTAAACTCAGGGTTATCAGCCATCAACTCATTTGACGTCAATTACACTTTAGATAATGGTCCAGTTCAATCTGAAACATTTAATCTTGTTTCCCCTTTAGAACCAGGCTTTAGTACTCAGGTAAGTAAAAGCCTTAATAACCTTGATAATGGAGAGCATTTTATTGAATTGACAATTGACTTACCCAACACTTCAGACGTTGTAAATCTTAGTCACAACTTCTTTATTGACACAGCCACCGATTTTCTACCAATAAAAGAGGCTTTTGAAAATTTTGAAACCTCTGACTGGATTATAGTGAACCATGACAATCTGGTAACCTGGGAGTTACAAAGCACTGATGAGAATAACTATCTCACCATTGATAATACCGTTTATGAAAGTAAGGATGCTGATGATTGGTTGATTAGCCCTTCAATAGATTTTACAGTAGCTACTCAGGCGACTCTAACTTTTGATTATGCCTACTCAAGTGTAGGTGGCAATGAAGATGGCTTGACCCTGTACATTTCTACTGACTGTGGAGAAAGTTACTTCAGAACAGGTTTTAACAAGTTTGGAGAAAATCTAACGACAGGAGATTTCTTTAATGCTCCTTCATTAGAAAATTGGCAAACGGAAACTATAGACTTAAGCCAATTCATAACAAATGATGAGGTAAGGCTCGCTTTTGTCTCAACGAACAAAAATGGAAATCCTATTTATCTTGACAACATACAGGTATATGTGACGGATGTTTACCAAAATATTGACGAGGTCATATTCCCTAACCCTACAATTGACGGTCGATTTAGCATTGTATTTGACCTCCCACAGAAAGAATTTGTAAGACTATATTTATACGATGCTGCAGGTCATCTACTATCTACCACTCCAGTACAAAACACTCTTAATCAACGTTATGAATTTGATATTAGTCACCAGCCCCACGGTATTTATATTGTACGGGCTGTTGGTGAGTCTTTTACATTATCCAGAAGGGTAATGAAGAGTGATTAATTTTATTTTCTACAGTCATTTAATCATTTATATTTGGTTGTATTTCATCTAGCATATGAGCAATAAACTTTCTGTAGCTATCATATATGGTGGCAAATCTGTTGAACATCAGATATCTATCAATTCTGCCAAAAACATCTTTGAATATATAGACAGAGATAAATATGATCCAATAGCCATTGGAATTTCTCCTACTGGAGACTGGGTTTTAAAAGAAAGCATCGATAATCAGTTTGATGGGCAACCTCAATTGGCATTAGCACTTTCTACAACCAATAAAGGTTTTAAAAACCTAACCAATGATGAGTTTATTAGGCCAGATATTATATTTCCGGTGCTTCATGGAACAGATGGCGAGGATGGTAGTATTCAGGGATTGTTAAAATCAATGGAAATTCCATTTGTAGGAACTGGAGTACTTGGTTCAGCGATATCCATGAGCAAGCTATACACCAAGCGCCTGTTGGAAGCTGCAGGAATTCCAGTAAGCAAGTATCTCACTTACGACTACCCTCAAAAATCTGAAATTAAATTTGAGCATGTCGAGTCTACTCTGGGGCTCCCATTTATGGCCAAAGCTGCAAATCTGGGTTCATCTGTTGGTGTAGTTAAAGTAAAGTCAAAGGCAGATTTTAAAAAAGCCTTGGATGAAGCCTTCAAATTCGATAACACCATTCTGTTTGAGCAATACATTACTGGTCGAGAACTAGAATGCTCAGTGATGGGAAATGAAACTCCCGTGGCTTCTAATCCTGCTGAAATTGTGGTGAGTAAGAATTATGAGTTTTATACCTATGAGGCAAAATATCTAGACCCTAATGCTGTAGAACTTCATGTGCCTGCCAAAGTTGACGCAAGTACTGTTGCGACAATAAGAGAGCTATCCATTAAAGCTTACAAGGCCCTTAGTTGTGATGATTTTGCACGAGTTGATTTGTTTCTAACAGACAATGGTAAAATTCTTATAAATGAAATCAATACAATTCCTGGTTTCACAAACAGCAGTATGTTTCCTATGATGTGGCAAGAACGGGGTATCAGTTTTACTGATCTAATCAGTGAACTTATTGCTATTGCCCTTAAAAGAGAAGGTGCAGCACATAGAATTACAAATCAATATCAACCTTAAAACCCATTTGTTTTATAGGCTTATAAGATTTAGTTAAGTTTGGACGTTAATTTTTACACAATAAATATATCCGGTGAAACTACCCATAAGTACTGATACCCCTAAAGGCTTTTTAATCAGTGTGTTAGTTATTATAGCACTGTTCACCTTGTCTACCTTATTTTTCTTTTATGTATATCTGCCTTCATATACCAATCATGGCGAATCTATTACTGTACCAGACCTGGAGGGTATACATATGGACGATATTGATGATTTTCTTGTAAAAAGAAATCTGAGATATGAAGTGAATGACTCCAGCTATTCTGAAAAATACGAGCCGCTAACTATACTAAAGCAATACCCCAAAGCTGGATCTAAAGTAAAAGAAGGTCGAAAAATATTCATCTCAATTAATAGAGTATCACCTCCTACAGTGCCTGTGCCTGAACTTGTTGATCGATCGCTTAGAAATGCTGAAGCGGTTCTAAAAAGTAATGAATTGAATCGTGGACAAATCACTTATAAGCCAAGCCAGTTTTTAAACCTGGTGCTTGAAGTAAGTCAGAACGGTGAAGTATTAAAGCCTGGTGATAGAATTAATAAAGGCTCCGTGATTGATCTTGTAGTTGGAGATGGTTATGGTAAAAGTAACTTTGATGCACCTGACTTGGTTGAAAGCGATTTGGAGAATGCTCGCTTTATAATTTTGGGGTCAAGTCTCGAAATTGGGTTAATTACTGTTGAAGGAGATACTAGTAATAGTAAAATCATCGTTACAAGACAGCACCCAGCTGCAGGAGAGCAAGTAAAAATTGGTGATGCCATCGACCTATGGATTTCTCCAGAAGGTTATGTAGGGACTGAGGGTGACGAAGAAGATGAGGACATTTAGACTATGCGGAATGCATTAATCTTATTCTTTCTATTATCAACCCTTACTTTAAGTTATGGGCAAATAACAATAACGCCCATTCAAAAAAGTACTCCAAAACAAGCTCAAAGAAATACAAGAACAGAAGGTACCACTTTATCCCTTCCTTTCTGGGACGACTTCTCTTTTGCTAAAGGCAATGTACCCTCTGATAGCCTTTGGGTAAATAGCGAATCAGTTTATATAGGTGATGGCCTGGGACTAAACCCTCCAAGTATTGGTGTCGCAAGTTTTGATGGTATAAAATCTGATGGAGGCTCCTATGCTGGTAGCACCACGGCAAGTACTGACTCACTCACCTCCTGCCCAATAGACTTATCAGGATTAACTTCTGCAAGTAATGTTTATCTAAGCTTCTTTTACCAATTTGGTGGTAATGGTGAAACACCTGAAGACACGGACTCACTGAGGGTGGAGTTTAAAAATGCAAGTGGACAATGGATCTCTGTTTGGCCAGGAAGTGCAGCATTAGACAACTCAGGAGATTTTGTTCAGGCTTTGATCAAAGTAGATAGTGCAAATCATTTGCATGACAAGTTCCAATTTAGAATTCAAGCTTTTGGAAGACCTCAGGGTTTTTATGACATCTGGAATGTGGATTATGTGTATTTAAATAAAGGCAGAAGCCCTTCTGATAACAACTACCCTGACAGGACTATTAGCTCTCCACTAACATCAATCTTCGATGGTTTTTATGCCATACCAGCTAGGCATTATAGAACCTCTCAAAACAAAGTGCCTTCATATAAAGTAAGCTCCGTAGATAATCCTAATGATGACCCTCAGCCTTATGACAACTTTTATACCGGTAAAGTAATATCATGGAAAGGTAATGCAAGTACGACTGACGATATAGGTACTATTTTCAGAGATACGGAAAGCTTGAAAAATCCTCAGATTATTGATGAAACTATTGATAACCTATTTGACAATTTAGTTATTAATGAGGATCAAGACTCTATTTTCATAAGCTTAACTACATTTATTGATGCCACAGATAATGCTTTGGCACCTACCGGTGATTACAATGTCAAATACTCACCCATCGACTTTAGAGTTAATGACACCATTCATAATGAATATATTTTAAAAGACTACTATGCTTATGATGATGGTACTGCTGAGTTTGGTGCAGGATTAAATTTCGCTGGTAACAGTTTAGCCATTAAGTTTCCTGTGACACCAACTGTAAGTGATACACTCATTGCTGTGGATATGTATTTCCCACTCAGCCAAACAGACCCAACAGGTAGATCTATTGATATTATAGTTTGGGAAAATGATTCTGTTCCCATCAATGTTCTCATGCGTGAGACATTCACATTAGGTAGAGATCCAAAACCTAACACCTTCATTCGCTATTATTTAAAATCTCCTGTAACGCTGTCAGAGGAGTTTTATTTAGGGTATCGCCAAAATGGAAATGGGCAATTAAGTCTTGGTTTTGACATCAGTAATGTGAGCACAGATAAGGCCTTCTTTAATTTGGGTAACTTATGGCAGACAATACCTGCGTCTAATCTGTCAGGGAGTTTTATGCTCAGGCCTGTATTCGGAAATACAGTTCCCTTTGATCCTACCACTGGAGTGGATCAGGATAAAGAACAAACGTTTGTAATTTATCCAAATCCATCATCAGGAGTCTTTAATATAAGAGGAAGGTTTGATAATTTTGAGGTGTTTGATATGTATGGTAAATCAATTGTGCAACAACAGATGATTAATGAGTCTGCAACTTTTGATTTATCCACTCAATCTGACGGGTTATATTTTGTCAGAGTAAAGAGTGGCCTATCAACCAGAACCTTAAAAATTATTAAAAAATGAATCTGATCAGTACTCAAAGCCTAAAATCAAAACTTAACATTGATGGTGTTGTTGTCATTGATGTGCGCGAAAAATGGGAATATGAAGAAGAGAATATAGGCGCTTTGAATATTCCTTTGGGTGACTTACCAAAAAAATTAACTGAATTAGATTTTTGCAAAAACAAAGAAGTAATAGTGCACTGCAAATCTGGCACGCGCAGTAACCAGGCTATGAAATACTTAATCAAAAATGGCTTTAGTAATGTTAAAAGCTTAGAAGGTGGCATAGAGGCTTACCTGAAAAGCAACTAAGTGCCGGCTAGTACCACACGATCCATTCATAACAAATTACCAATTGTTAATTATTAATTAATAACAATTGGTGCTGGACTAAATGATATAATAAATATCAACAGCGAGAGCCAACCTAATATTTGTCTATTAAGATCAAGAGGCTGCTCTATTGGCACCGGAGGATGATAAACACCAAGAAAACGGCCAATTATAAACGCAAATAGCAGCCAACCGGAATAGCCTGTAAATTCTGGAAGTACAAATGGTAATGAAAACTGCAGCGTAAAAATAATTAGAGCATACATCAACGTTTCCTGATTTGATCTCTTTAATCCCTTAAGTGTAATGTATAAGAATCCAATATAGAGCGGTACGTTCCACATCAGGTCTTCCATCCCATCAAATGGTGTTATATAACCATAGCCAGCATAAAAAAGGAATATTAAAAATATACCAGCTGCTACTCTCCTATGCCAATAAGTGCCTATGAGTCCATACAAGACATGTCCTCCATCGAGTTGGCCTATCGGCATCAGATTAAGAGCTGTGACCAGCAAAGCCAAAAAACCAGCCATCAACAAAGGATAGTGCATCATCTCACTAGCGTTGGGTATTAGCTTCTTATCGCTTACAAAAGTTTCCATAAACTGCATAAGCAAAGGCTTGCCTATTGACAAATTTCCCAGCTGCGCATCAGGCTGAAAGGCAGGAAAACTCCATTTGTTAATTTCACCATTATCAACAGCATTTAGAGAGTCCTGAACTCTGGCTTCAGTGTACAGACGCTCGGCTTCACTTTTTTGAAATTCAGGTGTATAGACATAATTGGCATACTCATCACCATACTGTGCATATGATGGATGAATTTCAAATAAATAATCAAGCTCGGGAAGCGTAGCATAACCATAGATGAGCACACCTAGAGCAATTACAAACCCTGCCAGTGGGCCAGCAATTCCTATATCAAAATGAATCTTCTTAGAGATAATATGTTGCTTAATCCTAATGATAGCTCCCATGGTGCCTATAGAACCAGGAAAAGGTGGTATCGGAATGTAGAAAGGTAATGTAGTTTTTATCTTATGGTATTTGGCCATAAAATAATGACCGAACTCATGGACAGTAAGTATTAAAAGAAAAGGGATGGAATACTGCATTCCTAGAAAAAAGTCCGACATCTCATAGTCAGTGAAAGGCCATACCTTACCATTTATCCACCAAGTACCAGCAAGAGTTGCAGTAAGAAAAGTTAAAATGAAAAGGCCTAGATGCTTTAGGTATGTTTTAATATTATCGTTCATGAAAATACTCAAATAACAGATTGGGTGAAGTTACATGAAGTGTATTTATTCCCAAGTTTGAAGCGCCATTAATATTGTCATAATTATCATCAAGAAAGAGCGTCTGTTTCGGATCCAGGTTATTCTCTTGTAGAACCTGTTCAAAGATATCAGCATCAGGCTTTCTCTTCCGCATAATGTGAGAGTAATAGTCGTAATGAAATAACTGATCGAAAGACTCAATACCTGCCTTTTTACGTACATCATTGACGCATTCCATATGAATGCTATTAGTATTACTAAGCAAGTAGATATTATGCCTTTCCTTTAAACTTCTCAGCAACTTTATACGCTCTATAGGTAAATCAAGGATCATGGCGTTCCAGGCCTCATCAATAGAGTTATCATCCAATTGTTTAGAGGTAAGTGCTCTAATGGCAGTTCTGAAATCGGCATCTGTTATTTGCCCTTTTTCATATAAGTGAAATGATGGTTCTTCTTCTGAGAATGTGATAACTTCTTCCAAAGATCTACCCGACAGTTTAGCAAATGCCTTGATTGTTAATGAAGTATCCAAGTTGATAATTACGCCTCCCAAATCGAAAATTAAATTCTTAAATTTTCCTTGACTCAATTTTATATTTTTTATTGTGTAATTGTGGGCAAATATCTAATATTGCAATCCCAAATCCAACCGGCATTGGGATTGCAAAATGTGAATTTGCAATAAAGGGCCTATAGCTCAGCTGGTTAGAGCACCTGACTCATAATCAGGTGGTCCCTGGTTCGAGTCCAGGTGGGCCCACGCTGATAATCAAGCACTTACGATATAAAAATTGTAAGTGCTTTTTTATTTACATGCAATTTACATGCGGATCGGAATGAATTAGTAGTAGATTAAAAGAATGAGCTCAACTTTAAAAATCGAATTTAATTTACTTTTATCTCAATACTACAAACAAAACCCTCTCCCTCTCTCGTACTGATATCAATTAAACCCTTTAGTAAAGCCACTCTTTTTCTAATATTTGAAAGGCCTATCCCATCATCTACTAATGTGTTATTAAATCCTTTACCATCATCTTCATAGGTAATAAGTAAGGTCCCTTCAAATATATTGAGTTCTAAATCAATCGTACTTGCTTTTGCGTGGCGCACCGTATTTGTAAGTAACTCCTTCACAATATAATCGACTGACTTTTTAGTTTCTTCAGTCAATTGATCTTCAGGTATATTTGCTTCGTAATTAACTTCCAAATTGTCTGGAAGGGCATTAATAGCTTGTTCTATTGATTTGACTATGCCATATCGTTCCAAGGTATTAGATGATAAATTATGTGACACCTCCCGTACAGTTTTGGCAGCTTCCTCAAGTAATTCATCTACCCTTTGGCCCTTCTCTCCTACGTCCCTTTTATAACTCGAGTGCATCATTCGTACTGCAGTTAACACACCTCCAACACTGTCGTGTAAATCACTTGCCAATCTTGTGCGTTCTTGTTCCTGTCCAACTAAAGAAGCTTTTAACGACTCATACTCTAATTCCTTTTGTTTAACCATTAATTCCTGAACACGTCTTTTTTTGTTCAACCAGATGATAACACCAATGGCAACAACTAAAACAAAAATGAATATTGAGAGAAATATATTTCGCAATTTTCTCTGCTCACTAACCTGAATTTCTTTGGCTAAAAGTTCTTCCTTTTCTTTGGTTTGATATTTTACTTGCAGCTCATTGAGCGATTCAATTTTCTCGTCATCATAAATAGAATCTCGTAATACTTTATATTTCGTCAAGTAATCTTGTGCTAACTGCAGGTTACCTATACTCATATGCACGTCCACAAGATTAGAGAGTATGTGTATGTAATTCACTGGATCAGAAATAGAGATGGCTTTATCCTCTGCATTTTCCAAATTTTCTAAGGCTAGATTATACTCACCCATTTCTTTATATAAAATAGCTAGATTATGATAGCCTTCAAGCAGTGCTGAATTGCTATTCCTGTTAAGGCCAAGCTTAATGTATTCAGAATATGAATCAATCGCCTTAGAAAATTCACCCCTCTCTTTGTATACTCTAGAAAGATTATTAATCACAGAACCAGCTTGACCAACATTTCCTGTCTTTTCGAAAATATCAAGTGCAAGACTTAGATATTTTTCTGCTTCATCGAGATTTTTATTTTCGAATTCATTTCTTAGAAAAATACTTCCTAAACCATTATAAATGTAGGCCAGATAGATGTCATTTTGTGAGTTGACTGAATACTCTTCTGCTTTTAGATAGTATGATAATGCCTCGTTAAAGTTATTGAGTTTAAGCTGTTGATTACCCAGGTTAACATATACCTTGATTATCCCTTGTGCTTCATTAATACTTTGATAAAATGAAATGGCCTCTTGATAAATTTTAAAAGACAGAATATAATTTCCTCTGCTATTTTCAAGTGAGGCTATATTGACTAACACATTAGCCAGTCCCAAAGTATCCTGGACTGAGGAAAACTGATTTTGTGCTTTTTCCAAATAATAGAATGCACTATCCGGGAAGCCCGAATTCTTATATTTTATTCATTTTTGTCTATTGGTTTCTGCCCCTTCTGAAGGATCAATGATTTGCACAACAGCAAAAAGCAGTAGAAATAATAGTCGCATACCCTAAGATAAGAATATGCAACTATTTAGTTTTTAGTCAATATCGGGAGTAGAGGCAATTTCTTCTCCATCTGTTTTTAATGTGATTTCCTCCTCTTCGCAAGAAGTCATAACACCGGCAAACAGTAGTAAGCTACCGACAATAAATAATGATTTTAATAATTTCATAACAGGCATTTTTAGTTAGACATGGGTCTAATCTAGAAATGCCTCTATGGCTAGAAATCACCTATTTGGGCTATTGAACATCACCTATAAGTGTTAATAATTTATTGCTTTGTGTTACTTGATGTACCCTAGGGCTCTGGATTTATTTATAAGTTCCGAGATTTTATTTACCTCAAATTTCAAATGCAACTTCTTACGATAGGTGTTTACTGTATTGAAGGATATGCCTAACTCATTTCCAATTTCTTTGGAGGTTAAACCTTGACAGAGTAATGGCAAAACCTTTTTCTCCTGTTTTGTTAAATGTATTTGTTCACTCTCATTTTTACGCCTCATCTTACCCGCTACTTTACGCATCACCTCTTGCGAATAATAAGTATCTCCATTTGCTATATGCTGCATGGCCTTTATCATCTCGTCTGTAGAGTTCGATTTTAATAAGTACCCATCTGCTCCTACTTCCATGGCTTCATCTATAAAGCCAATTTCATCATGCATACTCACGACCAAAATGGGTAGAGCTGGATGAGATTTCTTTATTGATCGTATGGCTTCCAGGCCATCATCTCGTTTTTTACCCATGTCAATATCAGTGACCAATAAATCCACCTTGTTCTTTTTAATAAATGTGATAATTTCATTTCCATTACTCACCTCACCTATTATCTGAAACTGCTTTTCATTGGCAAGGATAGTTCGTCATCCCTCCCTCATCATCTGATGATCATCTGCTATTAATACTAATACCATGGCCAAACTATTTTAACATATTAAATATACTAGAGCCAGATTACGAAAACCAATGTATCACCTAAACAGGTGATTTTTAAAGCCTTTCCTATGCTGAACTTTATTTAAAAATTAATTCATGCCGTCCATAGTTGGTATAACATCTAACCCAGATAAAACGAAGCAAGAGTGGGCGTCAAAAGTACAGACAATGGTGGAATGGGAGATTGTGGCTGAACTCTGGAAAATGTTTTACTAAATCATCATATCGATTTTTACTTGTCATTTGTAAATAAATGTCGTTTTTACGTTGAGTAGCAATCAACATATTTTCAGTAATAATTCTGAATAGTCTTTCGAGTTTAGGAATAGAGAAAAAGAGCCTTTCTAGTTCCTCCTTATCAATCGTCAACATCTCAGTTTTCTCAAGTGCTTGAATAGACATGGCAGAGGGAGTTTTTTTTATAAAACTTTCCACATTTGTTACCCACCAATTTTCAATGGCAAATTGAGTTATTTTTTCATTGCCTTTATCGTCAATATAAAATGAGCGAACCAAACCACTTATTATAAAATATCTACTGGTGCATATTTTTCCTTCATGAAGAATGTACTCTTTTTTTTAAATGATTTTGGGGCTAATTTCGAGAATATTTCATCTATTTCAGCATCACTAAATTTAACATATCGATTGAAATATGTTTTGATTTGGTCTTTCATTTAGAATGATTTCTTTATTGTTGCCAACGTTTAGTACAAGAACAGAAGCAAATGTCGGGCTTCAAAATTGTGAAGTTATAATAAAATAAAAATGGGAAACAGTCCTTTGATTTATCATTGAACTACTATTATTTTCATCCTGTATAGCATTAGTTATGTTCAAGTTCAGATTTTATATCTACCCATTTTATCGACCAATTATTTTCAGAGTTCCCACTTGTAAAGAATAAAAAATTATTGTCAGGTGTTATGTATGGGTTTCCTTGTCCATTATTGTTGATCTCATCATTCAGTTTTCTTGTGTCTTTCCATCCACCATTTCCGTCACTGAAACTTATCATTAAATCAAGTTGATTGTTGATAGAAGCAAAAAGTAGGTAATCCTCTTTCGGAGAAACATATGGAGTACACTTCCTCATTTCTGTACTGGTTAAAATTCTTAATTTTTCCGCATTCTCAAACCTACCATTTAATTGTTTTGAATAATAAATATCCATTTCGCTGTAATCTAAATTACTTGCATGAAAATAAAGAGTCCCAGCATTAGTTATGGATGGGTGAGAAACTAATTTATCCCTGACGTTTGGAATATCTACAAATTTTGGTTCGCTCCATTTTCCATCAATATTCTTAGATTTCCATATATGCCAAGTTGATGGAATTCCATTAATGCCAACAGGTCTTGTAGAACTGAAGTAAAGTGTTTTTCCATCGGGCGAAAAATTCATTCCGTGCTCACTGTACTTACTATTAAAAAATGCCTTTTTAGGTGTAGACCAGATTTCATTACTTTTCTTAATTACGTAAACATCAAACTGCTCAAAATTCTTGTCGGAAATCGTATAATAATATTCTTCTAAATTAGGAGCAAAGATTCCCCTATGAATGAGTTTACCCTGAGGAACAAGTTCCTGCTTAAATTCAATTGGTTTTATGTTTGGAACTTCACTTACTAAAAATCTCATCTTGTTAATTTCCATTTCATTTTTGCAGCTCACGAAGTTTATTGCTAGAAGTATTATGATAATGAGTTCTTTCATTTTTACAATTAATGGTAATGGTTTTGCATGAAATGTAGCGTATTAAAAAGCAGGCCTGCTTCGGTTTGCAATTGAGCCAAATATAAATGTTTTGTATTTCGATCAAAAGCCAAATTTTGTATTTGGCTGAGTATGTTTAAAAATTAGCGTATCAATGCAACTCATAAAACTGCATTGATACCACTAGATTATCCTACCAAAATACGATTGAAACTATAGGCAGAATCGTAAATATTGACCCTTTACGACATCCTGAATTAAGAGATAAAAACTATGTCATTAGTGAATAAGGAGCTGAAGAGCATAACTTAGTTAAGTTATTACATCACTTCATTCTCTAGGGTTTCAAAGTAAATGGGTATAGCCTTTTCCATGTCACCTAGCATTTGATTAGCCTTCTTCTTTAAAATAATTTTGAAGATGGGGATAAATAATTTTTGTAGCTTCCATTTAACAGAAGCTTTCAGGAACATGGAGAGTTTCGTTTTATTTTGGCCTAAGGAGGTGAGTATATAATCGGCTTCGAAATATTTAAAAGGCTGAGGATTTTTTAACACTTCCCCATAACTCAATTGACCATGACCTGAAGGAGGTTTAACAGTTTCAAAAACCAGTTTTTTGTCATTCACAATGCAATAATGATCAGTACCGGCCTGATTGATCTTTTCCTCATCAAAAATAATTTCGTCTGCACCTTTATGCCAAAGGTGTCGATATCTAAATTCACTAATTAAGGGATGTAGTAAATTAATGGGTAGATTGAAATTTTTGGCTAAACCAATTTTCAAATCTAACACTTCCGACATTGAGGATTGAATTTCCAATGGACTCAAACTTTCTTTCCAGTTATCAATCTCCAAATAATTAAAAGGTATTTCTCCCAAATCTCTGTCAA
>NZ_SMLV01000318.1 GCF_009711525.1 Fulvivirga lutimaris | reverse complement strand
CATGATCAAGTTTTTCCGAAGTCGTAGCAATAATGTCTATGCAGTAGGATTAAAAACCACACTAACCGACAGCGATCTTAATAAACTTGTTTGGCTTTTTGGCGAAGCAGAAATCATCAACACTGAAGCTCTTGCTGAGAAGTTTATTGGCCCAAGAAAAGAAATGATCACGCCATGGAGCACTAATGCCGTGGAGATCACTCAGAACATGGGCATTACAGGCATTGACCGAATAGAAGAATTCAAACCCTGGTCTGAAGATTATCATTTCGACTCTATGCTGGAGGTGATTTATGATGGTTTAGATCAAAAGGTTTTTACAATAGAGCACGATCCAGAGCCTGTATTAGAGATTTCTGATATATCAGAATACAACCAAAAAGAAGGTTTGGCACTTAGTGGAGAAGAGGTCGCCTATTTAGAGGGTGTTGCAAAACAGTTAAGCCGCCCATTAACAGATTCTGAAGTATTCGGGTTCTCACAGGTTAATTCAGAGCACTGCCGACATAAAATATTCAATGGTACTTTTATTATTGATGGTAAAGAGATGGAAAGTTCTCTATTCAAATTGATAAAAAAGACCTCAGAGAAAAACCCTAATTATATAGTCTCTGCCTATAAAGACAATGTGGCATTTGTAAAAGGACCTAAAGCAGAGCAGTTCGCTCCTGCCACTCAAAACAAAGCTGATTACTTTGAAACTAAAGATATTGACACTGTACTTAGCTTAAAAGCTGAGACCCACAACTTCCCTACCACTGTAGAGCCATTTAATGGTGCTGCCACAGGATCAGGCGGTGAAATTAGAGATAGACTAGCTGGAGGAAAAGGAAGTCTTCCCTTGGCTGGTACAGCCGTTTATATGACCTCCTATTCTCGTCTTGAAAAAGATCGTCAATGGGAGAATGGCATGGAGGAAAGGAAGTGGTTATACCAAACTCCAATGGACATCCTGATTAAAGCCTCAGATGGTGCATCTGACTTTGGAAATAAATTTGGCCAGCCATTGATATGTGGAAGCCTTTTGACATTCGAACACAGTGAGAATGGCAAAAACTACGGCTTTGACAAAGTAATAATGCAAGCTGGTGGTATAGGCTTCGGTAAAGAAAAAGATAGTAAAAAAGATACTCCTCAAAAGGGCGATAGAATTGTTATACTTGGTGGTGACAATTACCGAATAGGAATGGGCGGTAGTGCAGTGTCATCAGTAGCTACAGGAGAATTTGGAAATAGTATTGAGCTTAATGCGATACAGAGATCCAATCCTGAAATGCAGAAAAGAGCGATGAATGCTATTAGAGCAATGCAGGAGAGTGATAACAATCCAATTGTATCAATACATGATCATGGCGCTGGAGGGCATCTGAATTGCCTCTCTGAGCTTGTAGAAGAAACTGGTGGAACGATTGACATCCATGCATTACCGATAGGTGATCCAACGCTGTCAGATAAAGAAATTGCTGGCAATGAATCGCAAGAACGAATGGGTCTTGTGATGAAAACCAAAGATATAAATACTTTAAAAGAAGTATCTGAAAGAGAACGCGCTCCTTTCTGCAATGTGGGAGAAGTAACAGGTGATGGACACTTTAAGTTTGAAAATAAAGTATCAAAAAAGAATGCCATTGACTGGGATTTGAGTCACATGTTTGGCTCGTCTCCAAAAACCATTCTTGAAGATAATCTGGTAAAATCTTCATTTGAAGATTTATCTTATTCTGAAGATAAAATCACAGAATACATAGAGCAAATATTGCAACTTGAGGCGGTAGCTTGTAAAGACTGGTTAACCAATAAAGTGGATAGATCTGTTACAGGTAAAGTCGCTAAACAGCAGACTTGTGGTGAAATTCAGTTGCCTCTGAATGATGTGGCAGTAATGGCCATTGATTACAAAGACAATAAAGGTGTGGCTACATCTATTGGTCACGCACCTATAGCAGCTTTAGTTGATCCTGTTGCCGGTTCAAGACTGGCAATTGCTGAGTCATTAACTAACCTCATTTTCGCTCCTCTTACTAATAGACTTAAAGGGGTTTCATTGAGTGCCAACTGGATGTGGCCTGCTAAAAATGAAGGAGAAAATGCAAGGCTATATGAGGCTGTAAAGGCTATAAGCGATTTTGCACAAGAGCTTGACATAAACATACCTACAGGAAAAGATTCATTATCAATGACTCAGAAGTATCCTGATGGAAAAGTGGTCTACTCTCCAGGTACTGTTATAATAAGTACTATCGGTGAAGTTGAGGATGTAAACAAGGTGGTGAGTCCAAATGTTGTAAATAACCCAGACTCATCTATTTTATACATTGACTTGTCAAAAGATGGCTCCCATTTAGGTGGTAGTTCATTCGCACAAATATTGAATAAGATTGGCTCCCAGTCGCCTAGTGTAAAAGACAGCTTGTATTTCAAAAAAGCATTTAACACTGTTCAGGATTTAATTGACTCTGGTAAAGTATTAGCTGGCCATGATATTTCAGCTGGTGGAATTGTAACAGCATTGCTTGAGATGACATTCTCTAACAAAACTGGAGGCTTAAATATCGATCTAAGTGCTCTTAAGGAAAATGACATTCTGAAAACATTATTTACTGAAAAACCTGCTATTTTAATTCAAGTTGTAAATGGTGAGCAGGTAATTGATGAGCTAAAACAAAAAGGTGTAGATGCTATTAACATCGGAAGTCCTGTATCGGGTAGGACTTTAGATATTGATGGAGGAAGTAAGAAGTTATCATTAGATATAGATACCCTGAGAGATACATGGGTTAAGACTTCACACCTACTCGATATAAGGCAAAGCGGCAAAACTCATGCTAATGATCGATTCAACAATTACAAAAATCAATCATTGCAGTATTCTTTCCCTAAAGACTTCAGCGGAAAGCTTTCAAGCTACAACTTAGATAAAGACCGAAAAGCTAAAACGGGAATCAAAGGGGCCATCATTAGAGAAAAAGGTGTTAACGGTGACAGAGAAATGGCTTGGTGTATGCATTTGGCTGGATTTGATGTGAAGGATATTCATATGACCGACCTGATTGCCGGTCGTGAAGATTTATCTGATGTCAATTTCATTGCTTTTGTTGGAGGCTTCTCAAATTCGGATGTTCTTGGTTCTGCTAAAGGTTGGGCAGGAGCATTCTTATATAATGAAAAAGCTAAATCAGCCCTTGATAACTTCTATGCTAGACCTGATACTTTAAGTTTAGGGGTTTGTAATGGTTGTCAGCTGATGATGGAGTTAGGTTTGATATTCCCTAAAATGACGGATCATCCAAAGATGCATCACAATGCTTCTGGCAAATTTGAATCCGCATTTATCAATGTTAATATTCCTGAAAACAATTCAGTGATGTTCGAGACATTATCTGAATCAAGGTTAGGTGTATGGTTGGCACATGGCGAAGGTAAATTTGTTCTTCCTGGTGATACTGAGCAATATAATATCATTGCGAAATATAGCTATGAGCAGTATCCTGGCAACCCTAATGGGTCAGATCATGCTGCTGCTGCAGTATGCTCCAATGATGGCAGACACCTTGCAATTATGCCTCACCTGGAAAGATCGTTGTATCCATACAACTGGGCTCACTATCCTGACAATAGAAACTCAGATGAGGTGAGTCCATGGATAGAGCCGTTTGTGAATGCTAGAAAATGGATTGAAGGGAAATAATTTTTATCAAGTGTTAATTTTTTGACACTATTTATTTCTCAGAATCAGGATTTTACGCTAACTTATAGGTGGTTTTATAAAGCTAATACCATGAAGTCAGTTGTTTTAATTCTTTTAGTTTTTGGAGTAGGTGCCTGTATGAGTTACAGAGAGCTCCCTGTGGAGTATGACTATAGCTTTAAAGGCAGGTTTCACAAGTACAACACCTACGATTTCTTTTCTGTAAACGAGTTTCAGGGAGATGATACGCTCAATATAAGGACATCTATCGAGCAGCATATGAAATTTCTGGGTTATAAGAGAAAGAAAAACAAACCAGACCTATACCTTAACTACGCCATTTATAAGGACAGCTTAAAATTCAGAGGTTATGACCAACCTGATATTAATGTTTGGGCAAAAAGAAGAGATAACAATCTTGAATATGACAAACTTAATTTTGATTTAAGAAATGGAACTTTACTCATTCAGGTTTTTGACAGAAAAATGAATTCTTCAATTTGGCAAGGATATGCCACAGACACTTACAATAAAGTGGATTTTTACAATTATCAGGAAGTTAGAAATGCTGTAAAGTCCATTTTAAATAAGTATCAGTTTTTCGCTGACGGCTTCTTAGAAGAGCAAATAAAAAAATCTGAGAATAACAATTAGATTTTTTTCGTCCACCCTTTATTATTTTTGAAAATTAATTTTACATTTGCAATCCCAAAATAAGGGGAATAGTAATGCCCGATGGTGTAACTGGCAACACGTCTGGTTTTGGTCCAGAAGAGTCTAGGTTCGAGCCCTAGTCGGGCAACAAAAGGGCGAGCAGCTGCTCGCCCTTGTTTTTAAGCTTAAAACTAAAAAATGTCATCAGTTAAAATTTTCTCAGGAGAGTCCACTAAGTACCTTGCAGATAAAATAGCGCAGTCTTATGGAAAGCCTCTGGGAGAAGTTACACTACAAAAATTCAGTGATGGGGAAATGTGTCCCTATTTCAACGAATCTGTTCGTGGTGCTGATGTATTTTTAATCCAATCTACTTTTCCTCCTGCTGACAATTTCTTAGAGCTGTTGCTCATGATTGATGGAGCAAAAAGAGCTAGTGCAAAGTATGTAACTGTAGTGGTACCATACTTTGGTTATGCAAGACAAGATAGAAAAGACAAACCTAGAGTTGCTATTGCTGCCAAAATGATGGCTAATCTATTAACAGCAGCTGGTGCGGATAGAATTATGACTTGCGATTTGCATGCTGATCAAATTCAAGGATTTTTTGATATTCCTTTAGATCACTTAGATGGCACTTCTATATTCATCCCTTATCTAAAGGCTTTGAATTTAGACAATATCATTTTTGCTTCGCCAGATGTTGGTGGTGTAAAGAGAACAAGAGCTTTTGCTAAGTTCTTCAATGCAGAAATGGTGGTTTGCGACAAGTATAGAGAAAGAGCCAATGAAATTGCTTCTATGCGTTTGATTGGTGAAGTAGAGGGCAAGGATGTTATCATGGTTGATGACCTGATAGACACTGGTGGTACAATGTGCAAGGCTGCCGCTCTTCTTAAGGAGAAAGGTGCAAATTCTGTTAGAGCAGTTGTTACGCACCCAGTATTGTCTGGCAAGGCCTATGAAAATATTGAAAACTCAGTATTAGAAGAGCTTGTAATTACAGATACACTTCCTCTAAAAGGCAGCTCTTCTAAAATAAAAGTATTAACCGTAGCTGACTTGTTTGCTAAGGCAATCAGAAAAATACATGATCATGAATCAATCAGTTCATTGTTCATTCAGTCATAATCGGTTTAAAAAAGAACTCATTACTTAAATATAATATATTATGAAAACAGTTGAGATTATAGGGTATAATAGAGCAAATCTCGGCAAAGCTGAAGCCAAGAGGCTTAGAGCAGAAGGCCATGTACCATGTGTTATTTATGGTGGCGAAGAGCAAGTGCATTTTTATGCACCAATGATCCTTTTCAGAGAATTAATTTACACTGATTTGGCTCACTTCGTTCATTTGAACATTGAAGGAAAAGAATACCAAGCTATTCTTCAAGAAGCACAATTCCATCCAGTAAGTGAAGTAATACTTCATGCTGACTTCCTTCAGTTATTTGAAGGCAAAACAATGAAAATGAAAATACCTGTACACTTCGAAGGAACATCTCCTGGAGTTGTAAAAGGTGGTTCATTAATCAAGAAGAGAAGACATTTAATGGTTAAAGCTCTTCCTAAAAACTTCCCTGATTTTATTACAGTAGACATTTCAAAACTAGATTTTGGAAAGGCACTTAAAGTGGGAGAAATAGAAGAAAACAACTTTGAAATCTTAGATTCTAAAATTGCTTCTGTTGCTGTGGTTGAGATACCTAGAGCACTTAGAGGTAAAACTGAGGAGGAAGAAGAAGCTGAAGAAGCAGCTGAAGCTGCAGAGGGCGCTGAAGGAGCAGAAGCTCAAGCAGAAGGTGCCGCTGAATAAGCATTCTGACTCAAGTAAAATTTTAAATCCTGTTTCGGCCAAGCTGAAACAGGATTTTTTGTTTAACCGTTTTCAAAACATAATTTTAAGCTTTATTTAAAATCTATGAAATACCTTATTGTTGGGCTCGGTAATATTGGTCCGGAATACGAACTAACAAGACATAACATTGGCTTTCTTGTGCTAAATAAATTAGCAGATGATAAGGGCGTAAGCTTCGACTCTGGAAGATATGCCAATACAGCTGAAGTAAAGCATAAAGGAAGGCAGCTGTTTTTGATAAAACCTACCACCTACATGAATTTGAGTGGGAAAGCGGTGAACTACTGGATGAAGGAATTAAAAATTCCTAAAGAGAACATCATGGTCATTGTTGATGATATTGCTCTACCTTTTGGGAAATTAAGAATACGTGCCAAGGGATCTGCGGCCGGACATAATGGACTTAAAAATATTGAAGAACTTACTGGTGGCCAGGACTACCCAAGGCTCAAGTTTGGTATAGACAACAACTTTAGGCCTGGACAGCAAGTTGATTATGTTCTGAGCAACTTCAACAAAGTGGAGTTCACCTTTCTTCCCGAGAAAATTGACAGGGCCATTGAAATGATTTACTCATTTGCTAGCATTGGCATTGTAAGAACAATGAATCAATTCAATGACTAAGGTCCATGCCTTATGTACTCTTTTCACCTAAACCACAAAACCTACTTCATGATTAATCACAAAATAAATGCTGGCCTTCAGGTTGTTCCACATGCTGAGCACCTTCCTATTTACCCAATAATAGACGAGGCCATTAAAGTCATTCAACAGTCGGGCCTGCGATACACTGTGACTCCAATGGAAACTGTTATTGAAGGACACTATGA
The DNA here is from genome assembly GCF_009711525.1 of Fulvivirga lutimaris. GTDB lineage: Bacteria > Bacteroidota > Bacteroidia > Cytophagales > Cyclobacteriaceae > Fulvivirga > Fulvivirga lutimaris. The sequence continues at coordinate 6,840 of NZ_SMLV01000318.1, read as the reverse complement.
TGAAGTTATGGCAGTAGTTAAAAGTGCACAAGAGGCTGCTCTAGCTGCTGGCGCACGGGAGTTGGTCGTTACTTTAAGACTTCATATTAAAAAAGAATCTGACGTTTCTTTCGAAGAAAAGACTGCCAAGTTTAACTAATAGTTGATCCTGAACTTACTTTATCAGAAGGCATTACAAACTTTAAGCTACCATCCTTATCTTCTGCCATTAGTATCATTCCCTGAGACTCTTGTCCCATGATGTTTCTAGGTGCAAGATTTACAAGTATTGACACCTGTTTTCCTATGATGTCTTCAGGGCTAAAATGCTGAGCAATACCGCTTAGGACTGTTCTCTTATCAATGCCTGTATCAACTTTAAGCTTCAATAGCTTTTTAGACTTAGGAACTGCTTCAGCTTCCAGGATTGTACCTATCCTGATATCCATTTTCATAAAATCATCAAAAGTGATTTCAGTCTTTGAGGGTGTTACCGGTGCATTTTCCATATCATTCTTCTGTTTTGTAGCTTCAAGTTTTTGAATTTGCTTTTCTATTACATCGTCCTCTATTTTCTCAAACAACAGCTCAGGTTTGTTTACAGTAGATCCATTCTTCAATATTTCCATACCTCCTGCTTTATCCCAACTTAGTTTATCAAGCTTCAGCATTCCTGTTAATTTTGTTGCCGTAAAAGGTAAAAACGGCTCTGCCAGTATTGCCAGATTTGCCACTATTTGAAGGGCAATGTTCATAATAGTCATTACCCTTTCCTCATCCTCTTTTATCAACTTCCAAGGCTCTGTATCTGCCAGATACTTATTACCTATCCTAGCTAGATCAATTAATTCAGCCATAGCATCTCTAAACTTAAACTGTTCAACCGCTTTGGCTATTTTATCAGGAGCCATTTTAACTTTGGCTATGGTGTCATTATCTATATCGTATAATTGACCTCGTGCAGGTACAGCGCCATTATAATATTTCTGTGTAAGCACAGCGGCTCGGTTTACAAAATTTCCTAGAATGGCAACAAGCTCACTATTATTCCTTGTTTGGAAATCTTTCCAGGTAAAATCATTATCCTTTGTCTCCGGAGCATTGGTACACAGCGCATACCTTAGCACGTCTTCTTTGCCAGGCACCTCCTCTAGATACTCATGCAGCCATACAGCCCAATTCTTCGAGGTACTGATCTTATTACCTTCCAAATTGAGAAACTCATTTGCCGGAACGTTATCAGGCAAGATAAAATCCCCATCAGCCTTTAGAATGGTTGGGAAAATAATACAGTGAAATACTATATTATCCTTACCAATAAAATGAACCAATTTGGTATCCTTATCCTTCCAGTATAGTTGCCAATCTTTCTCATTTTGCTCTGCCCATTCTTTGGTCGCAGAAATATATCCTATAGGTGCATCAAACCACACATATAAAACTTTACCATCAGCACCTTTAACAGGTACTTTTACTCCCCAATCGAGGTCTCTGGTCATCGCTCTCGGCATCAAGCCGTTATCCAACCATGACTTACACTGGCCATAAACATTAGCCTTCCATTCTTTATGGTCTTCTAAAATCCATTCCTTTAACCAAGACTCATATTTATCCATTGGCAGGTACCAATGCTTGGTTTCTTTGAGAACAGGTTGTGCACCACTAAGTGCAGATCTCGGATTAATCAATTCCGAAGGACTAAGAGATGTGCCGCACTTTTCGCACTGATCTCCATAGGCATTGTCAAAGCCACAATTTGGGCAAATTCCTATTATGTACCTGTCTGCCAAAAATTGCTTATTCTCTTCATCATAATATTGAGATGAAACCTGCTCATCAAAACAGCCTTTCTCATACATTTTTTTGAAGATCTCGGCAGATAGTTCATGATGTACAGGCGAGGATGTCCTTGAATATATATCAAAGTCAATTCCAAACTTTTCGAAAGACTCTTTTATGATATTATGATATTTATCAACAACTTGTTGAGGCGTAATGCCCTCCTTTTTGGCTCTTAAAGTTATTGCTACACCATGCTCATCAGAACCACAAACAAATACTACATCTCTACCCCTACTTCTAAGGTATCTGACATAAATATCTGAAGGGACATAAACACCTGCTAAATGCCCGATATGTACGGGGCCATTGGCGTATGGAAGAGCAGCTGTAACGGTATATCTTTTGAAATCTTTATTAGCCATTTTCTGAAAAATTAATGGCGGCAAAGATAGAACATAATTATAGCAATGGGTATTAATCCAATTATGTTATTGGCAGTTTAATCTTGAAATGTGTGTGATTTTCATCATCCAGAAGCACTATACTTCCTCCAAGTTTTATGACCGACTGTTTTACTATATATAACCCCAATCCCAGTGTTCTGTGATGCAAAGCAGATTTTGCAAAAAGTTTAAAAACATCACCCAATTCCTTGTTTTTAGGTCCGGATTCATGATCCATGATATCAACATCTAATTCAAACTTGTTCTTTTTTAAAGTAATCAGAATATCATGAGAATCCATGTCAGTATCACGCATCTTAATCACACTCTGAATAATATTAAAGAAAATTAAATCCAGCAGAGTTGGATCAGAAACAAAGGACAAATCATGGTCTATCTTATACTTTACTGAAATACTTTCATCCCCCTCAATCTTTCGGTTCTGCTCTACACATTCTTCAATTATTTTAGAAAAATTGATTTCCCGAAATTTTAAATCAAGACTGGAAATATCACTGACCGTCTTAAGTCTGGCAAGTATTGAATTTAGACCCAGGGCAGTTTCATTCAGCATTTCAAAATAATTTCTAGCCTTATCTTCTTCAACATCTAACAAAGCCACATTACACATACCCAACAATGTAGCCAGCGGCCCTTTAATATCATGTGATGATTTATAGATGAAATTATCAAGCTCCAGGTTAGCCAACATCAATTGATCATTCCGTTCTTTAAGCTGGTCAGATTGTTCGTCTACTGCAGTTTTGAGTTGCCTATTATATTTTTCAAGCTGGTCATTCTGATTTTTAATTGTTCTTTGTGCAGTTTCAAGTTGAGCATTCTTCTCAAGTAAGGTTTCCTTTTGAACTTCAATCTCAACCTTCTGCTGACTAATCTCCTGGTTTCTAAGATTTAATGCCTTATTCTTCTTTTTATTAATCCTTACTTGATAAAGTGTAATAACAACAGTAATAAGAATAAGCACAATAACAACAATCAGAAATATGACAAACTGCCTTTCCCTTTCTAGTTCTTCTTCTTTTAAAGATAGAGCTCGTTGATTTTCTTCTTCTTGAATTTTTAATTGAATACCAGCTAAATTTCTAGCCATATTCTCATTGAATAAAACATCTCTAAGTCTCAGTAGACTATCCTGATAGAAAAAAGCATTATCTATACTTCCTACGTCATGATAGATTTTTGCAAAGAGCTCGTAATTATCAAAGATTCTGTCCTTGGCAGAAATTTCTTCTGCTATTTTCTGGCTATGATTAAGATGAAACAAAGCACTATCATAATTCTGATTCAGATAATTCTCGTTACTCAGCATATAATATATCTCTGAAATGCCTCGTTTATCACCAATCTCATGCCTCAACTCAAGTGCCTTGTCAAAATAAACTCTGGAGTCTTTAAACTGACCTCTTAGTTGATAAACCTGTCCCATACCGCTGAAAGTCACTGCTTTCCAATTTTTGTTATCAACATCAATGGCCATTGATCTTCTAAAATAGTTCTCCGCCTGTTCCAGATTGTTCTGGCTTAAGTATGTAAAACCAGCATTATTTTGTGAGTAAAGGATCAAGTTATTATCCTTTTGTCGCTCTGCTATATCAAGAGCCTCGAGAAAGTATTCTCTTGCAGTGCCGTAATCCTTAAGGTTCTGATAAACCAACCCTATATTATTAGTATTAAGTACGAGCCCATATTCCTGCTTCAATGCTTTCTTCAAATTCAATGACCGAAGTAGGTATTCCAAAGCATTCTGATAACTACCCATATTGTTATGAGCTAAACCAAGATTATTAAGAACATTATTCATGAGCACAGAATCTTGTAGTTCTTGAGCAATTTTGAGCGACAGGTTAGAATAATGAATTACAGAATCATAGTTGCCCTTGTAATAATGTACACCTCCTATGAGTCGCAAAGATGATGACAGTAGCTTAGGGTCATCCAATTTTTTAGCCTTTTGATATGCCAAACGCGCATAGTTCATTGCGCTATCTGGAAAGTTAAGCCAAATCGAGACGGTCTTCTGATTTAAGTGTTGTATTTCTTCTTTGAGGGACACACTATCGCTCACATCCTTTTGTCCAACTACTGGTAAGAAAACTAACGCTAGAAAAAAGATAAGTAAGAACCTCATTATAAAGCCAAATAAGTATGTTAAGCCTTATAAGGTATTAAAAAAGCGTTAATATAACAATCCGGACTCTGTTTAGTTTATCGGCAATGTAACCCTAAATAAAGTATCTCCTTCGTCAGATTTTTTCACTTCAATTTTACCATCCAGCTTTTCGGTAGCTAATTTGACCAGATACAACCCAAGACCAGCAGTATCCTGTATTTCAGATGTTTTTGAGAAAATATCAAAAATCTGGTGAGCCACGCTCTCTTCAATCCCAACTCCATTATCAATTATCTCAAAGAGGAATAAGTCCCCTTCAATACAAGATCTAATTCTTATATAAGAGTCAATCCTCTTAGAATCATCATGAAATTTGAAGGCATTGTTGATTAGGTTGCCAAGAATAATTTTTAGCAAGTCAGGATCTGATGTTATTTTTAAACTTTTTGAAATCTCAACCTTCACAGCTATTTCCTTACTGAAATAACTCATCTTATTTTCATCAACCATACCGTCAACCAAATTAAGCAACCTTACATCTTCTAATAGCGGTAGGGCGTTGTTGATTTGATTAATCACTAACAGCTTAGAAAGTATAAGATTCAACTTATAAGCCGTCTTGCTTAGTTTCTGAAGATAATCAACAGCCATTGGCTCCTTTATATCCATTAGAGCGATATTACAAATGCCCTGGAGTGTAGCAAGCGGCCCCCTTATGTCATGTGATGTCTTATAAATAAAGTTATCAAGATCATGATTCGACTTCATTAGTGCTTCGTTCGACTCTCTTAGTTCTTCTGTTCTTTCTCTTACGCGTTCCTCCAGAACAGAATTGAGTTCTGTCAACGTCTTATTTTGACTTTCAATAGTTTTGTTTGCTACAGTAAGCTTCTTATTAACCCTGCGTCTGATTTTGTTATTCCTATAAAGAATAAATAGTATCACCACAGTTAATACTGATATAATAATGGACAAAATAAGCAACGTGGTTCTTCTACCTATTTCTTTGTCCTTAAGCGCAATAATTTCCAGGTTTTGGCGCTCTTCAAAATCCACCTGAGTTTGAAGCATATTTTTAGCAACAACATCATTTAAAATATCAGAACTGACAGAGTCATATTTAACCTGATTTAAGTAGGCGTTTTGATAATCTTGAATTTCATTAAATATTTCGGCATAGAGCTTATAATTCTTTTTTGCCCAATTTCGACTATTAAGTTTTACTGCCAGTATCTGACTAGAGTCCAACTTGTTTAAGGCCATATCATAGTTATTTTCTGATAGGTCTATTTGAGCCAAATTATTATAAATTGAAAGTAAATTTGACTCAGCATTTTCTTCATAAGCCACATTTAAAGCAATTAATAATTTCTTACGCGCCTCACTTTTTCTACCTAAGGCAAAAAGGCATGCTCCCGCACCATTATGGGCCTCGAGAAAAATTAAATTGCTACATCCATCATTGCAGAGTTCAATGCCTTTGTTGAAATTCTCAAGAGCCAAATCAAATTGCTCTATTTTTTGTTCTGACAATTCAAGCTGAGCTAATCCTAAATAGGCTAATCCTAAATTCACATATGTCCCTTCAATTGTGTTCTCTCCAAGTTCCTTCTCAATATCCAGTGCTCTTTTGAAATATAATATTGCCTTACTAAAATCGGTAAGTTGATAATATACTAAACCAATATTATTAACTGCTATTGCGATGTCGCTTTGGTTACCTTCCTTTTCTCTTAAAGCCAATGACTCAAAATGATACTTTAAAGATTTATCGAACTGAGACAAACTATAATAGGATAAAGCCAATCCATTTAAACTAGCTTTTTCCCGATCTGTGAAACTATTATTCCTTGCTGTTGTCAAGGCATTAAGGTAATGTGCAATAGCATCTTCAGCATAACCCTGATTTTTGTACAAATAGGCAATAGCATACTCAGCTCTGGTATAATTCAAGCTATCACCAGCCATAAGGGCAAATTTTCTGGATTCATTAGCATAAAACATTCCACTATCAAAGTCGTGCCTGGTCTTAACAAATAGATCCATGTATAGAGCAGGCTTATCAGTTAGCGAGGCTGATTCAGCCTTATTGATTAAACTATCTACATCAGCCTGCCCTAAAGCATTAGAAAATATTGATACAGAAATAGCAAAAAATATGGTAACCACTTTTTTAAGGGCATTCATATGATAATCACACATGGGTAAGATAGTATTCATTTTTAAAGAGCATGGGAAAAAATATAAGTTCAAATTTGAATTGAAACCAACAAGAAATGTCTCATTAAAAAAATATTGTCTTAGTAAATGGTATGTAAGGAATATTTAATAAAAACATTGATTTTTTTGGAATCGTTAATATAAAGAAAGTACAATTAAAACCAAACAACAATTATGAAATCAAAATTACTAATCGTGTTCGCCCTTGTAGCATTTTTTGGATTAACATCTTGCAGTGAAGAAGAAATCAGCCCTAATGATGGCCTTAATCAAAGAGTAGAAACT
>NZ_SMLV01000289.1 GCF_009711525.1 Fulvivirga lutimaris | reverse complement strand
TTATCACTCCATCAGATTAACTTTGACATATGTTTACAGGAATCATTGAATCGATCGGCACCATTAAGCAAATTCAGACTGAAGGTAAGAACAAGCACTTTCAGGTAGCTAGTGATATTTCTAAGGAACTGAAGGTAGATCAGAGTGTGGCACACGATGGTGTTTGCCTTACTGTTACTAAAGTTGATGGTGATACGCATTGGGTGACAGCCATTGATGAGACTTTGAAGAAAAGCAATCTTGACAAACTCATGCCTAGCAGTGTCGTAAACCTTGAGCGTTGCATGGTGAGCAATGGCCGTTTTGATGGACATATTGTTCAAGGGCATGTAGATCAAACTGCAAACTGCACCAGGGTAGAAGAGAAGGACGGTAGTTGGGAGTTTGATTTTGAATATGATGCCTCACTGCAAAATGTGACGGTTGAGAAGGGCTCAATAACAGTAAACGGAACCAGCCTTACTTGCTTTAACTCTGAGCCGAATATGTTTACGGTGGCTATTATTCCTTATACCTACGAGCACACCAGCATCAAAAATGTAAAAGTGGGCAGTGTGGTAAACTTAGAGTTTGATATTGTAGGTAAGTATGTGAAACGATTAATGAACCTTTAGATAATACCTCTCATGAGAAATACTTTGTATGCACTTTCCTACTCAGGCTTTGGAACAGGTATCCGAATATTAAGCCTATAATTCCACCCACCAATATATCTCCTGGGTAGTGTACACCAAGATATACCCTGCTGTAAGCTACTATTGTTGCCCAAACGAACATTAGCCAAATCCATTTGTATTCTCTGAACTGCATGAATAAAAACATGGCAAGGGCAAAAGCATTGCCAGAGTGTGAGCTGGCGAACCCGTACTTACCGCCTCTATAGTCATTCACAATATGAACTAATCCTTCTAGTTCAGGATCTCTTGATGGTCTGAATCTTTCAAAATACCCCTTCATAAATCCTGATATTAACTGATCGGTAAAAGTTATGGCCAATCCTATTCCCAGCAAGTAGATAATTGATTTCCACTTATAAGTTTTGATAATCCAATAGGCGAGAAGTAGATAGAAAGGAATCCAAATTTTCTTATCTGAAATCCAGAACATAATAGGGTCTAACCATGAGGCATGGAGTCCATTGAAGAAAAAGAAGAGTTGCTGGTCAATATTTATGAGAAAGTCTATCATCAGCTAACCCAATTAATGCCTTTTTTAAGCAGCTGAAGCGTTTCCATTTCATTGGAACCTGCTTCTGGCTGATGGTCATAAATCCAATTAGCCTGTGGTGGCAAACTCATCAGTATAGATTCTGTTCTGCCATCTGTATCTAATCCAAACTTTGTTCCTTTGTCCCATACAAGGTTAAATTCCACATACCTGCCGCGTCTTACTTTTTGCCAAAGTTCATTTTGTTCGGTATAAGGGAGTACTGAATTCTTAGCCATGAAATGAGTGTAAATAGGTGCGAAGGTCTGACCTACATCTTTTACAAAAGCAAACAGTTCTTCTTTAGTTTTTCCAGTCGACTCATTCAGTCTATCAAAGAAAATACCGCCAATGCCGCGAGTCTCATTTCTGTGTTTGATAAAGAAGTATTCATCGGCCCATTCCTTAAATTTAGGATAATAGGAGGCATCATGCTTATCGCAAACTTCTTTTAACACCGTATGAAAATGCTGAGCATCTTCTTTCACCACATAATGAGGCGTCAGGTCAATGCCACCACCAAACCACCAGGTTGACTCACCTGATTTAGATACAGTTTCAAAATACCGAACATTCATATGAATGATAGGCACCATTGGACTTTTTGGGTGCAAAACAATGGATACACCAGTAGCATAAAAATCGGATGCAGGTAATTTTAAAGCATCCGAAATCTTACTCGAGAGCTGCCCATGGACAGCTGAAAAGTTGACACCACCTTTTTCTATAATGTTACCTTCAGTTAGCACTCGGGATCTACCGCCACCACCTTGCTCACGTTCCCAGGCATCCTCCTTAAAGGTTCCTTTCCCATCGGCAGTTTTAAGTGCTGCACATATTTCGTCTTGAAGTTGTTTGAACCACTCTGTTATGGTATCTTTTGTAGGCATGTTGGCAAAGCTATTGAATCATTTTCAATTATTTAATTCCTGTTTAAGCGGCCTACTTTTTTGTAAATTTTTTAACTTCACAAACGATTGAAATAATCAGATTCTATATATGTCTTCAACAGCAACAGCTAAGTCAAAATCAAATAAAAAAAGCGTCACTTCTTCTAAAATAGATTCAGACATTCTTTTAAAAGCTTATCAGCTCATGTGTACTGCCGAAAAAATGGCGCACACCTATGACGAGTTCAAAGAAGTATGTAGCAAATATGTTCATAGTACTTCAAGAGGTCATGAGGCCATTCAGTTAGCAGCTGGTATGCAGTTGAAATCCTTTGATTTCGCTTCGCTCTATTACAGAGATGAATCTATTCTATTAGGTATTGGGATGCAGCCGTATGAATTGATGATGCAGTTGATGGCTAAAGCTGATGATCCATTTTCAGGAGGGAGAACCTACTACGCTCACCCATCATTGAAAAGAGATGGTTTTCCAACAATACCTCATCAGAGTTCAGCTACTGGCATGCAGGCGATACCGGCCACCGGAATGGCACATGGGTTACAGTATTTGGAAGGACAAGGTTTGCTGGAAGGAGACAATAAACCTATTGTGATTTGCTCATTGGGTGATGGATCTGTTACTGAAGGGGAAGTGTCTGAAGCTTTTCAAATGGCCGTGCTAAAGGATATGCCGATCATTTATTTAATCCAGGATAATGATTGGGGAATATCAGCTACTGGCAAGGAAATGCGAGCCATGGATGCCTATGATTTCGCTGCTGGCTTTGTTGGTATGTCGCGTATGCGTATAGACGGGTCTGACTTTGTCGATTCTTATTTGGGAATGAAAAAGGCCATTGATCATGTTAGGAATAGAAAAGGTCCAATTCTGGTTCATGCCAAATGTCCTTTGCTTGGTCACCACACTTCAGGGGTAAGAAAAGAGTGGTACCGAGGGGACGCTAATTTGAAATTGCACTCTAAAGACGATCCAATTGTTAAGTTTGAAAAATATCTTAAGTCTGTTGGCGTAACGACTAAAACTCTAAAGGATCTTAAAAAGTCTGCTCATGAGCTGGTTTCTAAAGATTATGAGTATGCTTTAAATTCGGATGATCCAGCTTTATCATCTTTTGATCAGCACGAATTTGAGGAAACGCCAATTATAGAAGAAAAAGGAGAAAGGAAACCCAAGGGTGCTGAAAAGGTTGTGATGGTGGATGCAGCGCTTCATGCTGTCGAAGATATTCTGAAAAAGCATCCTGAAGCTTTATTCTACGGACAGGATGTTGGAGGAACGCTTGGTGGTGTATTTAGAGAAGCTGCCACGCTGGCTCAGAAGTTTGGTGATTCTAGAATTTTTAACACTCCAATACAAGAGGCTTATATTGTAGGTTCTACAGCTGGTATGTCAGCTGTTGGTGCCAAGGCTATTGTGGAGATACAATTTGCTGACTATATCTGGCCGGGCATCAATCAATTGGTCGAAGAGCTTTCTAAGAGTTGCTATTTGTCGAACGGTAAGTTTCCAATTCAATCATTAATAAGAATTCCCATTGGAGCTTACGGTGGTGGAGGCCCTTATCATTCTGGTAGTATCGAATCTACTTTATTAAATATCAGAGGTATTAAAGTGGTATTTCCAAGTAATGCTGCTGATATCAAAGGATTAATGAAAGCAGCTTTTTATGATCCTAATCCAGTAGTGATGCTTGAGCATAAAGGTTTGTATTGGTCTAAAGTGCCTGGCACCGGTGATGCTAAAACCTTTGAGCCTGATGAGAATTATATTATTCCTTTGGGTAAAGCTCATACTGTTTTGGATGTAGATAAAGATGATAATAATTCTACTGCTGTAATTATCACTTACGGCATGGGTGTACATTGGGCTAAAGCTGCTGCTAAATCTTTTGATGGCAGGGTTGAAATTCTGGATTTAAGAACTTTGAATCCAATAGATTGGGATGCTATTGTAACTGCTGTTGAAAAGCATAACCGTGCATTTGTATTAACTGAAGAGCCTATACTAAACTCTTTTGCAGAATCGCTTGCAGGTCGAATTTCCAGACAATGTTTTGAACATTTGGACGCTCCAGTTGAAATTATGGGTGCGGTAAGTTTGCCAGCAATCCCATTAAATGTGGATCTTGAAAAACAGATGCTACCAAATGCGGATAAGGTCAAAGATGCTTTAGCAAACCTTTTAGCTTACTAAGAAGGAAATCGATTTAGAAAGGGTATCCAATTCCAATGTTAAATACCACTGGTTCTGTCGCTTCACGAGTGAATGGTGCATCATAGAAGCCATCACTGAGGATGAACCTACTTTTCTCAGGTCTTGCAGGGTCATAGACTTTCAATCCGGCATCCAATCTTAATACCAAAAAGGAGAAATCAAACCTAAGTCCTAAACCTGTGCCTACAGCAATTTCTCTAAAGAAGTTGTCAGTTTGGAACTGAGCTCCAGGTCTTGACTCATCTTCTTCAACTGTCCATATGTTCCCATAATCAACGAAAAACGCATAATCAACAAAGCCAACAAGATTCTTCCGTAGTTCGAAGCTGCCTTCTAATAAAATCTCACCTGGCCGTTCAAAATTATATGACACTAGGCCAGTTTCCGTATCAACTTCATAGAAGGATCCCGGGCCAAGACGCCTTGGTCGCCATGCTCTGATACCATTACTACCACCCGCAAAGAAGTATTTTTCATAGGGCAATACACCATTGTCACTATAAGGTTTCGCGTAGCCTACATTAAAACGGTAGGCCACGGTAGTATTCTTATTAACAGGGTGAATTTTTCTATAGTCGAAATTGAATTTGTAATACTTATAAAATTCAAGCGCTTCATTTTCAAGAAACTCGGTGTTGATGAAGTTTAGGGAGGTCCCACCGCTTTCTAAAAAAACTCTAAAGAAAGATGAATTAGAAAAGTTGAGTCCATAGCTATTGAAATTCCATGTGGCGCTTGCACTCATGTTGGTAACTAGAGAAGGCCTGAATGAATTGATTAATCTGTTGCCAAGTCGCTCTAGCTCATCAAGTCGGTCTTGAAAGGATTGCTGGTTAATTTTAGATTCAATTAAACTTACGTCAGTAATTGTTACTTGATAAAACGTATTTCTCTCATTTTGCCAACTATAGGTGTTTGAGAAATTATAATTCTCCCTATTGTACTCTGGCCTATCTGTATAGGTATAACCAGCGAGCAATCGTGTTTTTGGATTGACCTGCCCCAATCGAGATTTTAAGTCATTACTGATTGGCAAGATAAATTGTGGGAACGTTAAGCTGGCATTAACCCCGGCTTCGATACTCCTGTAAACACTTTGAGTACCAGATATTGAGGTCACACCTTCAACGCCAATACGACCATTCATCTCGAATATCTCAAGGCCTCTGAAGATATTACGTTTCTTAAAAGATATATTATAGAATGGCCCCGGATAACCTTGAGTTACATTTACGCCCACCTCATTGGTCCACTGATAACGGTTCAATGGGCTGGTAAATATGTTTGCAATTAATTGTCCACCAGTAGAATCATAGTTGATATTGATAAATCTAAAATGGTCTAAGTTAGCCAGCTGTCGTTGAGTGCTATAAGATTTAGATTTGCTATATAAACTGTCCTTTTTAATGAAAATACGTCTGCTGAGCACTTTTTGACTGTATTCTTTTTCAAAGTACCTAAAATTGATGCCTTTGTACTCGTTTGATTGTCTTATTGAATCTGGGAGGGTGCTGGCATTGGCATTCGTTGTAAAAATTACTGAGTCAACATGGAATACTTTATGAAAATCACGTTTGGCAGGTTTGTTTACCCGTGTAAGCACTGCTACTTTCTGAGCTTCTAAGTATGAAGTATCAACTTCAAACTGAATGTATTGGCGACTAAAATCGAAGTATCCATTATCCTTCATTAAAAGGTCCAATCGCTCTCGTTCTCTTGTCAAGTTGGCCTGCTCATAATTCTTGCCTACTTCAAGGAAGCTCTCATCAGAATATTTCCTAATCAGTTTGGTAATTGCTGTGTCAGCCGTTTGTAAAAATAGGGTATCGATTTTAAATGCAGGGCCTGGATCTATTTCAAAAATTGTTTTTACCCGATTTGCTCGAATTTTTGTTTTATAATCAACTGAAGAGTTAAAATATCCTTTAGAGTCAAGATATAGATCAAATCGATCCTTTGTGTTCTCAGTTAAGGAAGAGTCATAAATAGCCAACGGCTCACCAATTCGCATTCTCCAGTTACCTTCTGTTATTGTTTTGTTGATTTTGTCAAGTTTCTTCTTCTTTCTTCTTTGAAGCCGATTTTCCTTTTTGGTTTTATCTGTTTCAGTTATTTTTTGATCGAATTTATTAGTGACTTCAACTTTTTTCTGCTCATATTTTTCGATGTCATATGACTTTTGCCCCCAATAATATAGCCATACATAGGGAGCGAATGGTAGAAATAGAATTTGTCGATTAGGTTCTTGAGCGTAAAGCTGGTTTAGCTCGTCTTTATCAATATTTTTACTAACCTTTACATTTTGACTATAAAGTAATTTCTCATCCTCTTTTAGGTATTTTGATCCTAGACATCCGGAGAGAAGTAGCGTAGAAAGTAGTAGTATAAATTGATTTTTATAAAGCCTCAATATAGCATTATATTATGATGTCCAAATCGGTAGCGAAGTTCATTAAATCACTGCAATTAAAAAAATACAGAAAACAGGAGCAACTGTTTTTAGTGGAAGGGTTAAAAAGCACTTTGGAAGTCATAAACTCTCATTTTAATGTAAGAACGGTATTGTGTACAGAACAGTTTTACGAGCAGTTTTCTCAACAGCTCAAGGGAATTGAAACATTGCTGGTGACAGAAAATCAATTGACTGATGTAGGCACTTTAAGATCTAACAACGCTGCACTCGCTGTCGTTGAGATACCAGTTGCTAAGAGTAAAAAACTAGACACCAACAAATTCTATCTGGCTTTAGATGATATTAATGACCCTGGCAACCTTGGTACAATATTAAGAGTAGCGGATTGGTACGGAATTGATACTATTCTGGCATCGGAGCAAACGGCAGAATTGTACAATCCAAAGGTGATCTCAGCATCTAAAGGATCATTTACGCGAGTGGAGGTGATTTATGGCGATTTGGAAAGGCTTATTAGTGAATCACAGCTGCCCGTCTATGGTACTCTTATGGAAGGTGACAATATACACAAAATCAGTTTTAAGAAAGGATGCGTTATTGTTTTTGGAAATGAAGCCAATGGCATATCATCAAAAATTAAAACCCTAATCGACTATAAACTCACTATACCAAAAATAGGAGGGGCAGAATCATTAAATGTAGCCATGGCCGCGGCTATTGTCTGCGACAATGCAATCAGAAATTAAATCTCATCAGCAAGCTCTCTCAAATCAACTGGTACTACTCTTGAAACGCCTTGCTCAATCATGGTAATACCATAAATGATATCAGTACTAGCCATAGTACGCTTATTGTGAGTAACAATAATGAACTGAGAGTCTTTTGAGAAAGTTTTAATGATGTTATTAAACTTGTCAATATTAGCATCATCAAGAGGTGCATCTACCTCATCAAAAATACAGAACGGAGCAGGCTTTATCAGATAAATAGCAAATAGGAGTGAAGTAGCGGTAAGTGTCTTTTCACCTCCAGAGAGCTGATTGATAGTCAATGGCCTTTTACCTTTAGGTTTAGCTATAATTTCAATACTTGATTCTAATGGGTTATCAGGGTCGCTCAATCGAAGATCGCAATCATCCTCTTCTGTAAACAAGCTTCTGAATACCTTTACAAAGTTCTCTTTGATTTTCTCATAAGCCTCAAGGAAGGTTTCTTTAGCTACAGTGTCTATCTCATCAATAGTTGCCAGTAACGATTCCTTTGCCTTATGTAAATCTTCGCGCTGCTCTACAATGAAATCATTTCTTTCTTTGATTTCATTATAAGCTTCCATCGCCATTGGGTTGATAGGGCCCATTCGCTCCAGACGATCTTTGATTTTCTGAACATCTTCACGCAATGAAGACTCATCAACAGCCTCTTCTTTAGCCTCGGCCTCTTCTTCCATCAAGCTATCCAAATCGATGTTAAACTCAACAGAAAGTCTTTCTTTAACTGAACTCAGCTCTAATTTGGTCTCGTTGAGTTTATTTTGCAGCTCCATAATAATGGCGTCTACATTCTCTCTGCTGCGCTGTATCTCTCTTTCGCTTTTATCTATTTCATCAATACTACCTCTAACAGAATAGTATTCCTTCTCGGCTTCATTTACGCCTTGCTCAATGCTTTCTTTTTCAGAATACATCTCCACCAACTCATCATCATTGGTCTCATTTTTAGCCAATAGCGCCTTTATCTCCTCATCAGTCTGCTTTAGCTCATCCTGATTTTTTTCAATCCTTTCTTTACTGCTGTTAAAGGCATCTTGCTTGTATTCAATCTCCTGACTGATGCTCTTAACTCTGTTGTCCTGTTGATGAAAAAAGATATTTTGTTCATTAAAAGCACCGCTCTTTTCCTGTAACAGTTCTGTCTGTTCTGTTAGGTCAGCTGTTAAAGATGATAGTTTGGTTTCAGAACTTGCAAGTTCCTTTTCTTCCTGTTCAGCTCTTGGTTTACTCTCCTGAATCTCTTCATTCAGCTCATCAATTTTGGCAATTATGTCTTCCTTCCGCATGTCAGCATCAGAAAGCATCTTGCTAAACTGCTCTTGCTTGGTTTTTATAGAAATGTATTCTTCATTGACATGGTTAATGTCCTCCTGAATGATCTCTATCTCATCTTTTAAAGAGCTTGACTTAAGCTTTTCTAGTTCCTTTTGCTTTTCAGATAAACTCTGCTCAACCTCGCTAAGCTTTTTACTTAGTTGCTTTATTTCCTTTTCTAATTTCTCCAGGTTTTTAGCACGACCTATTTTCTTTCCTTCAAACAGGCCAACTGAACCACCCGAAAGGCTGAACCTGCGTTTTGTTACTTTTCCGTTTTTGGTGATAAAAGTATTGCTGTCATCCTGAGGCAAGTTTTTATAGTCTCCTTCAAAGATGTAAACCCCATCAAGTATATAGGCCATTAGCTTTCTATACTTACCATCATACTCCATTATTTCTGTAGCATGGAATGCATTATCATAAATTTTGGCATCAGCGGCAATAAACTTCTCAAAAGATTCAAGAATAAAGAAGTTGGCCTTTCCTTTGGCTGCATCACTAAGAATATTAATAGCCTCATAAGCATCGGCCTCTTTATCAACCACATAGTAATTGAGCAAAGGCTCAAGGTAATTTTCTACCGTTACACGATATTCTTCATCACAAGTCAGAATATCAGAAAGGAGTGGGGCATTCTTTTTCCATCCAGCCTTTTTCTTCAAGAACTTGATGGCCTCTGGGAAACCCTCAAGGTTTTCTACCAAAGACTTAGTCAGGTTAAACTCATTCTGACGAGCATCCAGCTTTCTGTTTGTCTGGCTGTGCTCTTCTCTAATTACCTCAATGGTTTTTTCAGTTGATGTAATTCTATTTTCAAGGTCAGTTTGAGCTTCCTTCCTCTTGGCCTGTTCCTTGTTTTTAACCTTTAATTGCTCTTCAAGTTCATTTACTTTTCTGTCAAATTCAAGTAAGCTGGCATTTTGAGCGGACGTATCTGTTGAAGTCTTTTCCAGTTCTTGCTTTAAAGACGACAGTTGCAGTTCCTTTATCTCAACAGATTTTTTCAGTTGATAAACTTCTTCCTGCTTATTTTTAAGAAGCTGCCTTACAGTATTCTGTTCTTCCTGTAGTCTGGAGGTTTTTATCTTTTGGCTTTCATAATCTTCCTTCAATAAAGCCACTTTAGACTCTATTTCCAGAAACATCTTTTCAGCAGAGTTTTTCTCTTGAGTAAGACTCTCAATACTAAAAGATGCTCTTTCATTACTCTTTCTATCTTGCTGAATCTGATCTTTCAGACTCTCGGACTTATCATTTAAATAGCGAAGACGCTCATTTTTAATCTTCTTCTCACTCTCGTACTGACGTATTTTATTGACATGTTCATTCAATGCCTTTTGACGAGAGGCCAATGTTTTCTCTTTTAGAATAAGGTCAGCTTTCGACTTCTCAAGTTGAGCCTCTTTTTCCTTTACCTGTTTATTGAGGCTTATCTTCTTATCATTTTCAGCCTCTATATTTTTAGATAGTGATTGATAGAGCTGCGTAGACTTTTGGATAGTCAATCTCGCTAGTTTAATGCTACAGTCCTTATACTCTTCTTTTAACTCATAATATTTAGCAGTCTGCTTGGCTTGGCGCTCTAGCGACTTCATGTTTTTCTCTATCTCAAACAATAAATCCTCTACACGCTCCAGATCCGCATCTGTATCACTAAGCTTTTTTAACGTCTCCTTCTTGCGTTTTTTGAATTTGGTAATCCCTGCTGCTTCTTCAAAAAGGCCTCTGCGAGAGTTGTCCTTATCATTAAGCAGATCATCAACCATTTTCAGTTCAATGATGGCATAGCTATTTGAGGCAATACCAGTATCTAAAAATAGATTGGTGATGTCCTTTAATCTACAGGTGACGCCATTAAGAAGATATTCGCTTTCGCCTGATCTATAATACCTTCTTGTCAAGGTTACCTGGGAGTATTCTGTGGGCAATAGGTTTTTAGTATTGCTAAAGGTAAGCGACACTTCTGCCAGTTGTGTAGGCTTACGTTTTTTGGTGCCGTTGAAAATGACATTCTCCATTTTCTCCGAGCGTAGGGTTTTGCTACTTTGCTCTCCCAGTACCCATCTTATTGAGTCTACAATATTAGATTTTCCACAACCATTAGGTCCAACAATACCGGTGATACCCTCATCAAAATTAATGGTCACCTTATCGCCAAAACTTTTGAAACCTTTAATTTCAAGCTTA
>NZ_SMLV01000392.1 GCF_009711525.1 Fulvivirga lutimaris | reverse complement strand
ATGATGATTTTGAAGAGTTATTGGAAATACCACCAACCGATATACCTCCTCCCCCTCCACCAAAGATTCAGCAGCCAGAGATTATAGAGATTCCTGATGAAGAGGAGATAGAAGAAGAAATTGAAGTAGATCTGGATATAGAAATTACTGAAGAGACTGTAATTGAAGATATTATTTTGGAAGAAGCTCCTGAAGAAGAGGTTGCAGATCAAATTTTCCAGATTGTAGAAGATCCTGCTGCTCCTATTGGTGGTTATGCCAAGTTCTATGAATATGTGGCAAAGAAGCTTAGATACCCGGCACAAGCCAGAAGAATGAACATTGAAGGTAGAGTCTTTGTGCAATTTGTAGTAGATGAAACAGGGGCACTCACTGAAGTCAAAACAGTTAGGGGCATTGGTGCCGGTTGTGATGAAGAGGCGGAGAGAATACTACAAGGAGCGCCTAAATGGTCTCCACCAAAACAAAGAGGAAAGCCCGTTAAGCAAAGGGCAATGATTCAAATAGTATTCAAGTTAAATTAAAATACCGGCCAGCAATCCAATAATAATAAGAATAGGGGATGGTAATTTGGTGAAAGTTAAAATAAGGAATGTGCCTATGGTGATGCCAAAATTAATATAATTAGGTTCTAGAGGTAAAAACATAAGCACAGCAGCAGAAATCACCATCCCTGAACTTGCTGCATTTATTCCCTCTAAAGATGCTTTGACTCGCCTATACTTTTTTAACCCATCCCAAAACCTTATTACAAAGAAGATTAAAAACACTCCAGGTAAGAATATCCCTAATGCTCCTGCAAGTGCTCCAATAATCTCCCCTCCTAAACCAAAGCTTCTCATCGATAGAGACCCAACATACGCACAGAAAGAGAACACAGGGCCAGGTAGTGATTGCATCAATGCATAGCCAGATAAGAACTCCTCAGAGCTTAAATAACCCTTAAACTCAACAAACTCGGTGTAGAGGAATGGAATTAAAACCTGTCCCCCTCCAAATATCAAACTTCCATTTCTGTAAAAGTTCTCAAATAGACGTAGCGGTAAATATTTGGTTACCCCACCAAGGACCGCTGCCAATATGAATACCCCAGCCCATAAGATAAAATTCGCCCATTCAATCTTTATCTCATCTTTCTTCTCAATTGGTTGCGCCTTGTACTTGCCAGAGCTTATCAACCCGGCAACAACCAATATTATAGGAAATAGATAAGGAGAAGGGTAAAACAAGGCGGCTAACATTGACAGTATCATCAATATCACGGCTGTAGCAGATTTCACCACCTTCATAGTTATTTTCATTGCAGCGTAAGCTACAAAGCCAACGGCCATAGGTTGGATAAACTTGGTAAATTCAATAGAAATATCCTGTTCCTGTAGATTGGAAATAGTAATTGCCGCAATAGTCATGATAGTCACTGCAGGTATCATCCAAATCAACAAAGTAAGGTAGGCCAGGTTAGGACCTCCTAATCTAAATCCAATGGCTGTAATGGTTTGTGTTGAGGTAGGACCGGGCAAAACCTGACATAGTGCGTTAAGCTCTATTAAGTCCTCCTCAGAGAGATATCCCCTTTTCTTAACCAGCAGATCAAGAAACATTGCGATGTGTGCCTGAGGGCCTCCAAAAGCCGTCACAGCAAGCACCATTACATCACGAAGGAAAATGTAATATCGGACTCGCTTAAACAACGCCTATTTCTTTAGTCCAATTTCAGCTAACCTCTGATTTAAAAATTCCCCAGCGGTTATATCGTCAAAAGATTTAGGATGCTCAGCATCTATACATTCATCTAAACATGTCAAGTCCATGTCAGATCTGGGATGCATAAAAAATGGTATTGAATATCTTGAATTACCCATCAGCTCTCGTGGTGGGTTAACTACTCTATGAATGGTTGACTTCAACTTCCCATTGGTATGTCTTTCTAGCATATCTCCAACATTAACAACCAACTGCTCCGGTAGCGCTGTAATTGGTATCCATTTACCATCTCTTCTTAGCACCTGAAGACCATCTGCACTTGCACCCATCAATAAGGTAATCAAGTTAATATCTCCATGCTCAGCTGCTCGCACCGCATCTTCTGGCACCTCCGCTGGGTTTTCTATCGGAAAGTAATGTATTGGCCTGAGAATACTATTTCCATTTTTCACTTTAGAATCAAAGTAATTTTCATCTAATCCTAAATAAAGGGCTATTGCCCTAAGCATATAAACTCCTGTCTTTTCTAGTCGTTGATAAACTTCAAGACCTATATCTTTCATTTGAGGAAGTTCTTCCGGAAATATATTATCAGGATATTCCTTTTTAATGGCATCTCCATCTGTCACCTCTTGTCCTATATGGTAGAACTCTTTCAAGTCACCAGTCTTTCTGCCTTTAGCGTGCTCTTTTCCCTTTCCTATATAGCCTCGTTGGCCTGCCAGTCCCTCAATTTCATACTTAGCTTTTTTTTCATCCTCTAGCTGAAAGAACCTTTTTATAACATCATACAACTGAGTTGATAACTCATCTGTCAGAAAATGATTCTTAACTGCTACAAAACCAATATTATTATATGCTTCGCCTAGTTTTTGAACAAATTCATTCTTCTTCCTTTCATCATCAGATAAGAAATCTGCCAGATCCAATGAAGGTACTTCATCAAATAGTTTCTCACTCATTATACTATACTTAAGGTGTAATGCAAACTAATAAAATTCTGATACAATTTACAGTCTTTATTATGAGTTAAAATCATGTAAAAATAAAAAGCCCTGTTCAGAAATTCTGAACAGGGCTTTTATATTATAATTAGTACTGTTATACTTTGATCTCTACATCAACTCCACTTGGCAATTCCAATTTCATTAATGCATCAACAGTTTTAGTACTGTTAGAGTAGATATCAACTAGTCTTTTGTAAGTACAAAGTTGAAACTGCTCTCTAGACTTTTTGTTTACGTGAGGAGATCTCAAAACAGTAAACTTCTCTTTAACAGTTGGTAAAGGAATTGGGCCATTAACAACAGCACCGGTAGTTTTTACCGCTCTTACAATCTTCTCTGAAGATTTATCAACCAAATTATGATCGTAAGACTTTAGTTTAATTCTTATTTTCTGATTCATAATATTAATCTTTATGCTAATTGCCCTTTAGTTTCAGCAATTACTGTATCTGCAATATTTTTAGGAACTGGGTCGTAATGAGAGAACGTCAATGAAGCAGTTGCTCTACCAGAACTCATAGTTCTTAAGTCTGTAACGTAACCAAACAACTCTGACAATGGAACACTTGATTTGATAACTGTAGCAGTACCTCTTGTGTCCATTCCTTTCATGATACCTCTTCTTCTGTTCAAGTCACCAGTTAATGCTCCTGTGTATTCCTCAGGAGTTACAACCTCCACTGCCATGATCGGCTCAAGTAATACAGGTGATGCCTTCTTAGCAGCTTCCTTAAATCCTATTCTTGCAGCTAATTCAAATGATAATGAATCAGAGTCAACATCATGGAAAGAACCGTGGAAAAGTCTAACTTTCATAGTATCCAATGGATAACCAGCCAAAGGACCATTTTTCATTGCCTCTCTGAAACCTTTCTCAATTGCTGGAATAAATTCTTTTGGAATTACACCACCAACGATTTTATTATCAAACTGTAATCCTTCTTTATCAAAATCCTCATCAACAGGACTTAATTCGAATACGATATCAGCAAATTTACCTTTACCACCAGACTGTTTCTTATAAACCTCTTTGTGCTCAACGTTAGCTTGAATAGCCTCTTTATAAGCAACCTGAGGAGCACCCTGATTGATCTCAACTTTAAACTCTCTCTTAAGTCTATCAATAATGATATCTAAGTGAAGCTCTCCCATACCTTTCAAGATAGTCTGACCAGTTTCGTGGTTAGTTTCTACTTGAAGTGTTGGATCCTCTTCAACCAATTTAGAAATCGCTAGACCTAATTTATCAGCATCCGCCTGAGTTTTAGGCTCAATAGCATATCCAATAACCGGCTCAGGGAATACCATTGATTCAAGAACGATCTTAGCATTCTCTGCGCAAAGGGTATCACCAGTTTTGATATCCTTAAACCCAACAACTGCACCAATATCACCACAATGAAGTCTATCAATCTGGTTTTGCTTATTAGCGTGCATTTGGAAGATACGAGATATACGTTCTTTCTTGTCAGTTCTTGTATTGAATACATAAGAACCAGACTCCAATACTCCCGAGTAAGATCTTACAAAACAAAGTCTACCCACAAATGGATCTGTAGCAATCTTAAATGCTAACGCAGAAAAGGGTTGATCTTCATCAGGCTTACGTTCAATTTTTTCTTCTGTAGCAGGATCGGTACCAACAATGCTATCTCTATCAAGAGGAGATGGCAATAATTCCATCACATAGTTAAGCATTGTTTGAACTCCCTTATTTTTAAATGCTGAACCACATAACATCGGCACAAATGCCAAATCAATGGTAGCAGCTCTTAATGCAGCAACAATTTCATCTCTAGTGATTGAGTCTGGGTCATCAAAGAACTTCTCCATAAGATGCTCATCATACTCAGCCACTGACTCAACTAATAACTCTCTGTACTCCTGAACTTCGTCAACCATATCAGCAGGTATTTCTACCTCATCGAAAGTCATACCCATATCGTCCTCATTCCAAACCATGGCTTTGTTTTCAACCAAATCCACAACTCCTTTGAAATTATCCTCAGCTCCAATAGGTAATTGTAAAGGCACCGCTTTAGTACCTAACATTTCTTTCACTTGCTTACAAACATTCAAAAAGTCTGCACCAGCACGGTCCATTTTATTAACGAAACCGATACGCGCAACTTTGTAATTATCAGCTAGTCTCCAGTTAGTCTCAGATTGAGGCTCAACACCATCAACAGCTGAGAATAAGAAAACAAGACCGTCCAATACACGAAGTGATCTATTTACCTCAACGGTAAAGTCAACGTGTCCTGGAGTATCTATAATATTGATATGATAAGTATTGTCTTTGTAAGGCCAAAATACAGTAGTTGCAGCAGAAGTAATTGTAATACCTCTTTCCTGCTCCTGCTCCATCCAGTCCATAGTAGCAGCACCATCATGAACTTCACCAATTTTATGGCTTACACCTGTGTAATAAAGGATACGCTCAGTTGTGGTTGTTTTACCAGCATCAATGTGAGCTGCAATACCAATATTACGTGTGAATTTTAAATCTCTCTTTGCCATTATAATTTAAATCTTAGAATCTGAAATGAGAAAATGCTTTGTTTGCTTCAGCCATTCTGTGCGTGTCATCCTTTTTCTTGATGGCTGCACCTTCACCTTTTGAGCCTGCAATGATTTCACCGGCAAGTCTATCTCTCATAGTCTTCTCACCACGAAGTCTTGCAAAACGAATCATCCATTTAATTCCTAAAGAAATTTTTCTTTCAGGACGAACCTCCATAGGAACCTGGAATGTTGCACCACCAACTCTTCTACTCTTAACCTCAACAGCGGGGCTGATATTACTTAGTGCTTTTTTCCAAGTCTCAAGACCATTCTCACCTGTTTTACTTTCTACTTGCTCTATAGCTTCGTAAAAAATACTGTAGGCAATACTCTTCTTACCATCTACCATTAAGTAGTTAACGAACTTCGTTACCAAAGTGTCACCAAACTTTGGATCTGGAAGAATATATCTTTTTTTAGGTTTAGCTTTTCTCATGCTTATCTAGAATTTATTTTTTCGGGCGTTTTGCTCCGTATTTTGATCTTCTTTGTGTTCTACCATTCACCCCAGCGGTATCTAATGCACCTCTAATGATGTGATATCTTACTCCTGGTAAATCTTTAACTCTACCTCCTCTGATTAACACAATAGAGTGCTCTTGAAGGTTGTGACCTTCTCCAGGGATGTACGCGTTTACTTCTTTACCGTTTGTTAATCTTACCCTAGCCACTTTTCTCATGGCCGAGTTAGGCTTTTTAGGTGTTGTGGTATATACTCTTGTGCAAACTCCTCTTCGTTGAGGGCAAGAGTCAAGTGCAGGTGACTTTGATTTCGACACCAACTTGGTTCTACCTTTTCTTACCAGTTGTTGAATAGTAGGCATTTATTAATATATTTTACTTATGTTTCTTTTCGTTTCAAAAATTCGGACTGCAAAGGTACCAAAGCAGTCGTATTTATCAAATAGTTTGATAGAAATATATTTGAGAATGAAATAAACGACAAAAACGACCTAATTAGGTCGTTTTTGTCGTTATGCTTCCCCTATTGTACCTCCAAAATTAATCGGAAATTTAGGGGCTTCATCTGTTTTCTTAATAGGGCCGAAGGTATCTTCATACTTTTGAATGTTTTCATTCAAAGCAGTTAACAATCTTTTGGCATGTTCAGGTGTAATCACAATTCTTGATTTCACCTTTGCTTTTGGCACTCCTGGCATGAGCCTAATAAAGTCAATTACAAACTCACTGTTAGAGTGAGCAATCATTGCCAGATTAGCGTAAACGCCTTCAGCAACATCTTCTGATAGCTCGATGTTAATCTGATTGGCGTTTACCTTTTTATCCTTTTGCTCGTCAGCCATTAGTTATCTTCTTGCAATTGCTTCACTTGAGAGCCTTCTTCTTTGGCAGCTACAAGGTTGTCATACTCTTCTTGAGAAGTTACCATGATGTCATTGAACTTTCTTTGTCCTGTACCTGCAGGTATTAAGTGTCCAACAATAACGTTCTCTTTCAATCCAAGTAATCCGTCAGCCTTACCTCTAATAGCAGCCTCACTTAAAACCTTAGTTGTTTCCTGGAATGAAGCAGCAGATAAGAAGCTCTCAGTCTTCAATGAAGCTTGAGTAATACCTTGAAGTACTGGTCTCGAAACAGCTGCCATGGCATCTCTAACCTCAACAGGTTTCAAGTCCTTTCTCTTCAAAGTAGAATTCTCATCTCTCAATTCTCTTGCAGTAATAATCTGACCTGGTTTGAAATTCTGAGAATCTCCAGCTTCAGTTACTACCTTTTTATCCATCACAAGGTCATTTTCCTCACCGAAAACAAATTTGTCAATGCTCTCTCCTGTAAGGAAACTAGTGTCTCCCGGATCAAGGATCATAACCTTCTGCATCATTTGGCTAACAATTGCCTCGATGTGCTTATCATTGATCTTCACACCCTGCAATCTATAAACTTCCTGAATTTCGTTTACTAAGTACTCTTGAACAGCAGTTGGTCCTTTAATGGCTAGGATATCTGCAGGAGTAATAGCTCCATCAGAAAGTGGATAACCAGCTTTCACAAAGTCATTATCCTGAACTAAGATGTGCTTAGAAAGAGATACCAAATATCTTTTCTTAATACCATCTTTAGATTCGATAAAGATTTCTCTATTACCTCTCTTGATACCACCATAAGTTACAACACCATCAATCTCACTAACAACAGCTGGGTTTGATGGGTTTCTAGCCTCGAAAAGCTCAGTTACCCTCGGCAGACCCCCTGTAATATCACGTGATTTACCCATGCTACGAGGTATCTTAGCCAATATTTGTCCGGCCTTGATTTTCTCTCCATTGTCTACTGCCAAGTGAGCTCCTACTGGAATGTTGTATCCTTTAGATTCACTCTTAGCATTAACAACCACCGCTGGGTTCTTAGTTTTATCTTTTGTATCAGTAATTACTTTCTCTCTGTGACCAGTTTGCTCATCAGATTCTTCTTTATAAGTAATACCTTCAATAATAGCATCAAATTCAATAGTACCATCAAACTCTGAAAGTATAACAGCATTGTAAGGATCCCAGAAACAAAGCTCCTGACCTTTCTCAACTGTATCACCTTCTTTCACTTTAAGGAAAGCACCATAAGGAACGTGGTTTGTCATAAGGACTTGCTTCTTCTTAGGATCAACAACCTTGATCTCACCAGTACGTCCCATGATCACCTCTACCTTATCACCATCCTTGTTAGTAGTCTTAAGGGTTCTAATTCCTTCAAATTCGATTACACCATCAAACTTAGCCTTGATGTTAGCATCAACCGCAATGTTAGAAGCAGTACCCCCAACGTGGAAAGTACGAAGCGTTAACTGTGTTCCTGGCTCACCAATTGACTGAGCGGCAATTACACCAACAGCCTCTCCAGCCTGAACCATGTTTCCGGTTGCCAAGTTACGTCCGTAACATTTAGCACATCCACCTTGCTTAGTCTCACAAGTTAATACTGAACGAATCTCAACTTCTTCTATGCTTGTCTCATCGATTCTATTTGTAATCTCTTCTGTGATTTCCTCACCACCAGCACAGATCAATTCATCTGTGATTGGATCGAAGATATCATGAACAGATACT
This sequence comes from Fulvivirga lutimaris, assembly GCF_009711525.1. Classification (GTDB taxonomy): domain Bacteria; phylum Bacteroidota; class Bacteroidia; order Cytophagales; family Cyclobacteriaceae; genus Fulvivirga; species Fulvivirga lutimaris. Next base: position 19,854 of record NZ_SMLV01000392.1, on the reverse strand, counting down.
CTACCTAAGATTCTTTCTGATAATGGTTCAACCACATCTTCATTATCCTTTAGGGCAGCTACTGTCAATCCTCTTAACGTACCACAATCAACCTCAGAGATAACTAAATCCTGAGCCACATCCACAAGTCTTCTTGTCAAGTATCCAGCATCTGCTGTTTTAAGAGCTGTATCTGCAAGACCTTTTCTAGCACCATGGGTAGAAATAAAGTACTCTAATACATCAAGACCTTCTTTAAAGTTAGAAAGGATAGGGTTTTCAATGATCGCACCTACTGAACCTGCAAGGTTTTTCTGTGGTTTCGCCATCAATCCTCTCATACCACCCAACTGTCTGATCTGCTCTCTTGAACCCCTTGCTCCAGAGTGCATCATCATATAGATTGAGTTAAATCCTTGATCATCTTCTTCAAGACGAGTCATCAAGGTGTTAGTCAATTGTGTATTTATTCTTGTCCAAATATCAATTACCTGATTGTATCTCTCGTTATCAGTGATAAGACCCATTAGGTAGTTGTTCCACACAGCATCAACCTCTTCTTTAGCCTGAGCAACAAGAGCTTCTTTTTCTGGCGGAATAGCAACATCGTTAAGTCCCATTGAAAGACCACCTTTGTATGCCATTTGGAATCCTAATTCTTTAATATCATCAAGGAAGTGAGCAGTTCTTGCCATTCCAGTGATTTTAAACACATCAGAAATAATCTTCTGAAGTTTTTTCTTAGTCAGTAGCTCATCAACGTATCCTACTTCTTCCGGAACACTTTCATTGAACAATACTCTACCTGCTACTGTATCGATAACCTTAGTTTCAAGCTCACCGGCAGCATTTCTTACTTTAGTTCTAACCTTAATAAAAGCATGCTTAGAAAGTATTCCTTCATTGATAGCAATGATAACTTCTTCAGCATTATAGAAGGTCATCCCCTCACCCATTACTGGCTGATCTTCAGTGCCTCTTCTACCTTTAGTTACATAATAAAGTCCCAATACCATGTCCTGAGAAGGTACTGTAATAGGAGCACCGTTAGCAGGATTCAAGATATTGTGAGAAGAAAGCATTAGCATAGAGGCCTCCAAAACAGCTTCTTGTCCCAAAGGAACGTGAACCGCCATCTGGTCACCGTCAAAGTCAGCATTAAATGCTGTACAAACTAATGGATGCAACTGAATTGCTTTTCCTTCAATAAGTTTTGGCTGGAAAGCCTGAATACCAAGTCTGTGAAGCGTTGGAGCACGGTTTAGAAGAACAGGATGTCCTTTCAATACATTCTCCAAAATGTCCCAAACTACAGGATCTTTTCTATCAACTATTTTCTTAGCCGACTTAACAGTCTTAACAATACCTCTTTCTATCAGTTTTCTGATAATAAATGGTTTGAAAAGTTCTGCAGCCATATCCTTTGGAAGTCCACATTCATGAAGCTTCAACTCAGGACCTACTACAATTACGGAACGACCAGAATAATCTACCCTTTTACCAAGTAAGTTCTGACGGAAACGACCTTGCTTACCTTTAAGCATATCACTTAAAGATTTCAATGCTCTATTACCATCTGATCTTACAGCGTTGACTTTTCTAGAGTTATCAAAAAGTGAATCAACAGCTTCCTGAAGCATTCTCTTCTCATTTCTAAGAATTACTTCTGGGGCTTTGATATCAATCAATCTCTTAAGACGATTGTTTCTGATAATTACTCTTCTGTATAAATCATTCAAATCAGAAGTAGCAAATCTACCACCATCCAAAGGCACTAATGGTCTAAGTTCTGGCGGAATTACAGGAACCATTTTGATTACCATCCATTCAGGACGATTCTCGATCCTTGTTCTTGCTTCTCTGAATGCTTCAACAACTTTCAACCTTTTTAAAGCCTCAGCTTTTCTTTGTTGAGAAGTATCTGTTGCAGCCTGATGTCTTAAATCATAAGACAATGAATCTAATTCAATTCTAGCTAAAAGCATCTCTAATGATTCTGCTCCCATTCTAGCAATGAATTTGTTTGGATCATCATTGTCCAATAATTGGTTTTCTCTTGGAAGTTTATCAAGTATATCCAAATACTCATCTTCTGTTAAGAAATCCATCATGGCCAAACCATCTTCTTCTTTGATACCTGGTTGAATAACCACATATCTTTCATAGTAAATGATTTGATCTAATTTTTTTGTTGGCAATCCAAGTAAATAACCAATCTTGTTAGGCAAAGATTTGAAGTACCAGATGTGAGCCACAGGAACTACCAATTCGATATGTCCCATTCTCTCTCTTCTTACCTTTTTCTCAGTAACTTCAACACCACATCTGTCGCAAATAATGCCTTTATATCTGATTCTCTTGTATTTCCCACAATGACATTCCCAGTCTTTTACAGGGCCGAAAATTCGCTCACAGAAAAGACCACCCATTTCTGGCTTATAAGTTCTGTAGTTGATTGTTTCAGGCTGTGTAACTTCACCATGAGAGCTCTCTAAAATAGACTCTGGTGACGCCAAACTGATAGTAACCTTTGAAAAATCCAGGTCTAGCTTTTTATTCTTTCTGAATGACATAGTATGTTTATTTATTTCTATAGTCCCGGATAAACCGGGACCATGAATTTTTAATTTATTAGTCTAAAGTGATCTCTAATGCAAGTCCACGAAGTTCGTGTACCAATACATTAAATGACTCAGGAATATTTGGCTTACGCATGTTCTCGCCTTTAACGATAGCTTCATAAGCTTTTGCTCTTCCAATCACATCATCAGATTTGATTGTTAGAATTTCCTGAAGTACGTGTGATGCACCGAATGCCTCAAGTGCCCAAACCTCCATCTCACCAAATCTCTGACCACCAAATTGTGCTTTACCACCAAGAGGCTGCTGAGTAATTAATGAGTATGGTCCAATAGACCTTGCGTGCATCTTATCATCAACTAAGTGACCTAGTTTAAGCATATAAGCAATACCTACCGTTACTGGCTGATCAAATTTCTGACCAGTCAATCCATCATATAGGTAAGATCTACCATATTCCGGCAGTCCTGCTTCAGCTAATTCACCAGCAACTTCTTCCATAGAAGCTCCATCGAAAATAGGAGTAGCATATTTTCTGCCTAATTTATAACCAGCCCATCCAAGAACTGTTTCATAAATTTGACCAAGGTTCATCCTTGAAGGTACACCAAGAGGGTTTAGACAGATATCAACAGGAGTACCATCTTCTAAGAACGGCATATCCTCTTCTCTCACTATTCTTGCAACCACCCCTTTGTTACCATGACGACCAGCCATTTTATCACCCACTTTCAACTTACGTTTCTTAGCGATATATACTTTAGCTAATTGTACAATACCTGCTGGTAATTCATCTCCTACTTCAAGAGTGAAACGTTCACGTTTGAAATCTCCCGCAATCTCATTTCTCTTGATATTGTAGTTTTTGATCATTCTGAAAACCATCTGATTTGTATTGTCATCAGTAGTCCAGTTATCAAGGTTAACATCAGAAACAAGGTTTACTTCTTCAGGAACATTATAAGTACTTTCGTCTTTGTAAATGTTCTTCTCTGGGAATAAATTGTTTTCAATCAATTTACCTGAGAATTTAACACCTTTACTTACAATCTCATCTCCAAACTTATGCTTGATGCCTTGAGAAGTCTTGCCACTCAAAAGCTTAGTCAACTTCTCAATTACCTCGGCACGAAGCTCAAGTAATTGCTTGCTGTACTTATTCTTAAGTATTTCAACTTCCTTCTTAGACTTAGCTCTAAGGTCCTTATCTTTCTTAGGTCTAGAGAACAATTTAGTATCAATTACAACACCTCTTAATGATGGAGGCGCTTTCATTGAAGCATCTTTAACATCTCCAGCTTTATCACCGAAAATAGCTCTCAATAATTTTTCTTCAGGTGTAGGATCAGACTCTCCTTTAGGAGTAATCTTACCGATAAGGATATCTCCTTCTTTAACTTCGGCTCCAACTCTGATGATACCAAACTCATCAAGGTGTTTAACAGCCTCTTCGCTCACGTTTGGAATCTCAGAAGTAAGCTCTTCCTCACCTCTTTTTGTATCTCTAACTTCTAATTCAAATTCTTCAATGTGAATAGAAGTATAAACATCATTTCTTACAACTTTTTCAGAAATTACAATCGCATCCTCAAAGTTGTAACCTTGCCAAGGCATGTAGGCTACCATAAGGTTTCTACCTAATGCTAACTCACCTTGCTCTGTAGCATAACCCTCTACTAAAGGCTGACCTTTAACAATTCTTTGTCCTTTTTTTACAATAGGAGTCAAATTGATACAAGTATCCTGGTTAGTTCTTCTGAACTTGATAAGCTCGTATTCTTTGCTTTCAGCATCAAAGTTGACAAGAACATCATCGTCATTCATGTCATATTTAACAACAACCTTCTTAGCATCTACAAATTCTACTTCTCCATCTCCTTCTGCAAGGACCAAAGCTCTAGAGTCTAAAGCTACTCTACCTTCAAGACCAGTACCAACGATCGGTGCCTGAGGCTTCAATAAAGGAACTGCCTGACGTTGCATGTTCGATCCCATCAAGGCCCTGTTTGCATCATCATGCTCAAGGAATGGAATCAACGAAGCCGCAACAGATACAATCTGGTTTGGAGCAACATCCATATAACCTAATTCCTTAGGCTCAACTACAGGGAAGTCACCTTCAAATCTTGCTTTTACTCTTTCATTGATAAAGTTTCCATTATCTTTTAGAGGAGCATTAGCCTGCGCAATATTGAATGTATCTTCTTCTTCAGCTGTTAGATATTTAACATTACCTGTCATATCTACTTTGCCATTTGCAACCTCTCTATATGGAGTTTCAATGAATCCCATGTGGTTAACCTTCGCATGAACACAAAGTGAAGAAATTAAACCAATGTTTGGCCCTTCAGGTGTTTCAATAGTACAAAGTCTACCATAGTGAGTGTAGTGAACGTCACGAACCTCAAAACCAGCTCTTTCTCTAGAAAGACCACCAGGTCCTAATGCCGACATTCTTCTTTTATGCGTAATCTCAGCCAATGGATTCGTTTGATCCATGAATTGAGAAAGTTGATTAGTTCCAAAGAATGAGTTGATAACTGAAGAAAGCGTTCTGGCATTGATCAAATCAACAGGCTTGAAATCTTCATTATCTCTAACATTCATTCTCTCTTTGATCGTTCTTGCCATTCTTGCAAGACCAACACCAAATTGAGCGTACAATTGTTCTCCAACCGTTCTAACTCTCCTGTTACTTAAGTGGTCAATATCATCAACTACTGCTTTAGAGTTAATAAGTCCAATTAAGTATTTAACAATAAGAATAATATCTTCAGTAGTCAGTACTCTTTGCTCTGAACTTAAATCAAGACCTAACTTTTTATTGATTCTATACCTACCAACTTCACCCAAGTCATATCTCTTCTCACTGAAGAACAAGCTCTGGATAATATCCCTAGCTGTTTGCTCATCAGGAGCTTCTGTATTTCTTAATTGACGATAAATCTGCTCAACTGCCTCTTTCTCAGTGTTTGAGTTATCTTTTGATAAGGTATTGAAGATGATAGTAAAATCAGTAACGTTAACATCTTCTCTATGAAGAATAACTGACTTAGATCCTGAATCAACAATAACCTCAATATCCTCAGCTGTTAGAATATGATCTCTTTCTAATAGAACTTCATTTCTGTCAATAGATACAACTTCTCCAGTATCCTCATCAACGAAATCTTCAGTCCAAGTTTTAAGAACTCTAGCAGCTAATCTTCTACCTTCAGCATTTTTAAGATCTTTCTTAGTCGCTTTTACTTCTTCAGACAGACCAAATAAATCTAATATATCTTTATCCGTACCGTAACCAATTGCTCTTAACAAAGTAGTTACCGGGAATTTTTTCTTTCTATCAATATATGCGTACATAACGTTGTTCACGTCAGTAGCAAATTCTATCCATGACCCTTTGAAAGGTATAATTCTGGCAGAATACAATTTAGTACCATTGGTATGCTTACTCTGGGCAAAGAATACACCAGGAGATCTGTGTAATTGAGATACAATAACACGCTCAGCACCATTGATAACAAATGACCCTTTCTTGGTCATGTAAGGAATGTTTCCTAAGAACACTTCCTGTTCAATAGTTTCGAAATCCTCATTATCCTCATCATTGCAGGTTAATTTTAATTTAGCCTTCAATGGAACAGAATAAGTAAGACCTCTATCTATGGATTCATCCACAGAATATTTGGGAGGATCAACGATATAATCGATGAATTCCAAAACGAAATTTTCTCTAGAATCTGAAATTGGAAAATTTTCAGAAAACACTTTGAAAAGTCCTTCTTGTTCTCTTTTTTCGGCTGGAGTTTCCAACTGAAAGAAATCCTGAAATGATTGTACTTGAATGTCAAGGAAATCAGGATAGTCTATTACTTTCTTAATAGAAGAGAAATTGATTCTTGAGTTTTCTTTTTTATTAGCCAAAGCTTTAAAAGTTTTAATTACAAGATATTGCAAGTGCCGCCAGGTGTTGAGACGCTGACGAGTTTTGTTTGTAAAGTTGGTACAAACAGGAAAAGACCCCGATTAAAATCGGGGCCTAACAATGTGTTAGACGATCAAATATGTCGTCAAGGCTTACTTCAACTCTACTTCAGCTCCAGCTTCTTCAAGCTGCTTTTTCAAGCCTTCAGCTTCGTCTTTAGCAACGCCTTCTTTAAGAGGTTTTGGAGCTCCGTCTACTAATTCCTTAGCTTCTTTAAGTCCAAGACCAGTTAATTCTTTTACCAATTTAACAACTGCAAGTTTTGCACCACCAGCTGCTTTAAGGATAACATCGAACTCAGTTTTCTCAGCTCCAGCATCTCCTTCGCCACCACCAGCAGGTGCAGCTACTGCTACTGCTGCTGCCGCTGCAGGCTCGATACCATGAGTTTCTTTCAAATACTCCGCAAGTTCGCTAACTTCTTTAACTGTTAATTCTACCAGTTGATCTCCAAGTGCTTTAACGTCTGCCATTTTAATTCTTATTTAATTATTCGTTAGTTTCTAAAATTTTTAAAATTTATCTCTCAGATAATGCTTTTACCAAGCCACCAATTGTGTTTTTACCACTTAATAGAGCAGAAACAACATTTTTGGCTGGTGATTGAAGCAATCCAATAACTTCACCGATAAGTTCTTGTTTAGACTTGAGCTCGCTCAACATCTTCAAGTTCTCCTCACCTATAATGAAATCTGTATCAATTGATGCAGCCTTCAATAGGGGTTTAGTCATTTTCTGCTTTGCTCTGTACTCAGTAATTACTTTTGCTGGAACATTAGCAGCTTCTTCAGAGAAAATTACTCCAGAGAAACCTTTTAATTGATCGTCAATTAGCGAATGATCCGTGTTCATTTCATCCAAAGCCTTTTTGATCAAAGTATTTTTAAATACTCTGTACTCAACACCTTTAGTAAAACATAGTCTTCTAAAGTTATTGATTTGGGCTACTGAAAGTCCTGAAGCATCAGTAATGTAATAATGAGCATTCTTCGAGAACTTGTCTTTTAGTTCATCAATGATTTGTGCTTTTTCTTGACGTGTCATTATTGTATTCCTGAAATTGTACTTTTATCTATTGTAATTGAAGGGCTCATAGTAGAAGAGAGGTTAATACTCTTAAAATATGTTCCTTTCGCGGAAGCCGGCTTCATTTTTGAAACCGTTTGTAACATTTCTCTTACGTTGTCTTTGATTTTCTCAGGAGTAAAAGAGGCCTTTCCAACACTCACGTGGATAATACCAAATTTATCAACTTTGAAATCAATTTTACCAGCCTTTACCTCAGTCACAGCTTTTCCTACTTCTAGTGTTACTGTACCTGATTTAGGATTTGGCATCAAACCTCTTGGTCCTAATACCTTGCCTAAACGACCTACTTTAGCCATAACTGTAGGCATAGTAATGATTACGTCAATATCAGTCCATCCACCTTCAATTTTGGTGATAAACTCATCTAGTCCAACATAATCAGCGCCTGCGTCTTTGGCTTCTTGCTCTTTATCAGGAGTACAAAGTACTAATACTTTTAGATCCTTACCTGTTCCATGAGGAAGTGTAACAACACCTCTCACCATTTGATCAGCTTTCTTAGGATCTACACCTAACCTGATATCTAAATCAACTGAAGCATCAAACTTTGTGAAAGTAATGTCCTTCACAAGCTTAGAAGCATCTTCTAAACTATACTCCTTAGTTGCTTCGTATTTTTCGGCTATCGCCTTTTGATTTTTTGTCAACTTTCCCATTTTCTGTATTAATTATTAACTCCAGGGAGCTGTTCCAGTCACTTTTATACCCATGCTTCTTGCCGTTCCAGCCACCATTTTCATAGCAGAGTGTGATTCGAAAGCATTCAGATCAGGCATTTTTGTTTCAGCAATAGCCTTCACCTGATCCCAGGTAATATTTCCAACTTTATTTCTATTTGGTTCTGGAGAACCACTTTTCTTCTTTGCAGCTTCAAGAATTAAAACCGCTGCAGGAGGAGTCTTAATTACAAAGTCAAAAGACTTATCTGAAAAGATAGTAATTAAAACAGGTAATACCTGTCCTTGTTTCTCCTGGGTTCTAGCATTAAACTGCTTACAGAAGTCCATGATATTTAGACCTTTACTACCTAAAGCCGGTCCTACAGGAGGCGATGGGTTAGCTGCCCCACCTCTAATCTGCAATTTCAAGTATCCACTAATTTCCTTAGCCATTTCTTAATCTAATTTTTCTACTTGCATATAGTTTAGTTCAACAGGAGTATTCCTGCCAAATATCTTCACCATAACATTGAGTTTCTTTCTTTCTTCAAAAACTTCCTCAACTGTACCTGTAAATCCTGAAAATGGTCCATCCATTACTTTCACAGATTCACCTACTATATATGGTGTCTCTAATTTCTCTTCAAACTCATCAACCTCATCTACTTTTCCTAGAATTCGATTAATTTCACTTTGTCTTAAAGCAACAGGTTCTTTAGACTGACCTGTACCATTATTACCTAAAAAGCCAATTACTCCCGGTATACTAGTCACTACGTGATTAGCTTCTCCATTTGAAAGATCAGCGGATACAATAACATATCCAGGAAAGAAATTTCTTTCACGAACTCTCTTTTTTCCATTCCTCATTTCGTACACCTTTTCAGAAGGTATTAAAATCTGAGGAACAAAATCTGTAAGTCCTTCTCTTTCAATTTCAGTTTCCAGGTAAGCTTTAACTTTCTTTTCCTGTCCACTAACTACCCGTACTACATACCAATTTAATTCGCTCATCACTAGTATCGGTTATAATTAAAACTCACCGTAAAACCAATCCATTCCAGTTTGAAAAACATAGTCAATCAAACCTATGAAAAGCGCAAAAATCAAAGATGCAATGAGTACAAGAATAGAGCTATTTTGAAGCTGGCTATACTTTGGCCATGAGACTTTGTTTTTCATCTCATCGTATGACTCAAGAATAAATGTCTTTAATTTATGCATTGAAACAGTATTTTAAATTTTAGCACGGGTGGAGAGACTCGAACTCCCAGCCAATGGTTTTGGAGACCACTACTCTACCAATTGAGCTACACCCGTTTGTATTTTATATTACGAGCAAATTCTCTTCTTCTCTACCCTCGTATTTTGAACTTGCTTAACCGCAATTAATTCCCCTACAGTCCAAAATGGTCTGCAAAGGTACTATAAAGTTTTTTAGAAAACAAAAGCGTTCCAGAATAATTTCCAGAACGCTTTCTCTAATGATTTTTATTCTTAGTCTAGAATTTCAGTTACCTGACCAGACCCTACAGTTCTACCACCTTCTCTGATAGCGAAACGAAGACCCTTCTCCATAGCAACCTTGTTGATCAACTGCACCTCGATAGATACGTTGTCACCTGGCATTACCATCTCCACGCCTGCTGGCAAGAAAATTTCACCAGTTACGTCAGTTGTTCTTAAGTAGAACTGAGGACGGTATTTGTTAAAGAATGGAGTGTGACGTCCACCTTCTTCTTTTGAAAGAACGTAAACCTCTGCTTTGAATTTTTGGTGAGGAGTTACAGAACCTGGCTTACAGATTACCATACCTCTTTTGATACTTTCTTTTTCGATACCTCTTAAAAGAAGACCAACGTTATCTCCTGCTTCACCTCTGTCTAATATTTTTCTAAACATTTCAACACCAGTGATGGTAGACTTAAGTCCTTCAGCACCCATTCCTAAAATATCAACAGGATCTCCAGTGTTTATTACACCTCTTTCGATTCTTCCAGTAGCAACAGTACCTCTACCAGTAATAGAGAATACGTCCTCAACAGGCATCAAGAAATCTTTGTCAATTAATCTTTCAGGAATTGGAATGAAATTATCAACTGCATCCATCAATTCTTCAACTTTAGCAACCCACTCAGGCTCACCGTTAAGTGCACCTAAAGCAGAACCTTGGATAACTGGAATATCATCTCCTGGGAAATCATAATCAGAAAGCAATTCTCTGATTTCCATTTCAACAAGCTCTAATAATTCAGGATCATCTACTAAGTCAACTTTGTTCATGAAAACAACCAAAGCAGGAACACCTACCTGACGAGATAAAAGGATATGCTCTCTAGTTTGTGGCATAGGACCGTCAGTTGCAGCAACAACGATGATAGCACCGTCCATTTGAGCCGCACCAGTAACCATGTTCTTAACGTAGTCAGCGTGACCAGGACAGTCAACGTGAGCATAGTGTCTGTTATCAGTTGCATATTCGATGTGAGAAGTATTGATTGTAATACCTCTTTCTTTCTCTTCCGGAGCATTATCGATTGATGAGAAGTCTCTTGAAGATGCAAGACCTTTGTCAGACAATACTTTAGAAATAGCCGCTGTCAAAGTGGTTTTACCGTGGTCAACGTGACCAATGGTACCAATATTAACGTGGGGTTTTGAACGGTCGAAGTTTTCTTTAGCCATATTTGAAAATCCCTAGTTTAGTTTAAAATTTATCTTTTTGTTTACTTATTTTACAATACAGTTATGGATCAAATTCAGAGTATTACCTCCGGATATGAACCATTAATTTTTGAGCCAAGAAGGGGATTTGAACCCCCGACCTCTTCCTTACCAAGGAAGCACTCTACCCCTGAGCTATCTCGGCTGATTAGCCCTCAGTTCTCTGTATAAGTTGAAGTAACCTTTAAAAACCTAGAACATCAAACCAAGACCTCATTTTAAGAGCGGGAGACGAGGTTCGAACTCGCGACCTACAGCTTGGAAGGCTGTCGCTCTACCAGCTGAGCTACTCCCGCTTTAAGATTTGGGACAGCGAATTTACGATTTTTCTTGTCAATACAGAAATACGCTGTCGTTAATCAGTGGGGGGAGCAGGATTCGAACCTGCGAAGTCATAAGACAACGGATTTACAGTCCGTCCCAGTTGGCCGCTTTGGTATCCCCCCGTGGTACAATATTATTAAGAACTACCTTCCAAAATTAACCTTCTTATAGGTGACTTTTTCGAAAGGAAGTGCAAAATTATACGGTTTTTTATTTTTATCAAACTTTTGAAAAAAAAAGTAGATTTATTTTCAGGCACCTCATTTTTAAGCCATACAAAGCACTTTTTACATGAAAATAATTTCTTTGATAATGTCTTTACCAATTTCCTTTTCGAAAATCGATACAATCTTGGCTTTTGACATTGACAATTCCTTCTTCAAAGGAGCAGATGTCAACTCTATAAAGAGCACTTTATTCTTTATAAAAATCTTAGAGGTTCTGTTGGCTATTGTTGCTCCCATTAATTTTTTCCAGGAATGGATAAGGCGATTTTCATCAAACCTCTCTTGCAGGTGATATTGTTTAAGCAAATCGCTTATCGCATCTCCTACAGATGTGGTTTCAGATTTTCTGTTATTGTAATACTTAGCCATGAAGATCAAAGGTACATAACATACTTCGTAAACCTTTAGAATTACAATTATCAATAAGCCCTAGTGAAAAACTATTTCATCAAAAACATTGTCAATTTGAGATAATATTGATTTAAAGTAATATATTTATTGCTATGAGTGATGATCTGCAAGAAAAAACAAAACAGCTTCTCAATGACCTAAATTACTTTTTAGTTCATATTGTCATATACTTCATAGTAAACATATCTCTGGTGCTTTTTGCCTTTGGTAACTTAAGCGGAAGATGGTGGGTCTTTTTTGTTATTCTAAGCTGTTCTTTAGCCCTGTTATATCACTGCATTAAAGTATACGGAGTAGATCTATTGAAGAGCAAGAATAAGAAACTCAATCTGCTTTGGTCATTTTTCTTTAAGCTGACAATAGGCTAAACGGGACTTAGCTGACCAGCGTGAATTTTATAATAGGCTGCAGATATATTTAATGAACTGAGCATTTCACGCGTTCTTTCCTCCCGAGCATCTGTTATAAATACTTGCCCAAATTGATCTTCAATAACCATGTTAAGAAGCTTCTTTATTCTATTACTGTCAAGCTTATCAAATATATCATCAAGCAATAAAATTGGTTTGTGCCTCATTGATTCATCAATGACTTGAAAGTGAGAAAGCTTAAGTGCAATAGAAAAACTCTTTTGTTGTCCCTGCGAGCCAAATTTCTTTAAAGGATTATTGCCTATTAAAAATTTAAAGTCATCCTTATGAATCCCCAATGTTGTCCGTTCTAAAGCCACATCCTTGTTAACAGCACCTTTTAAATCATGGGCAAAATCGGAAGAGGACAAGTTTGAGCTGTATTCAATATTTACACTTTCTAATTCCTCACTTAAAAAGGCATACTTCTTTAAAAACACATCTTTAAACTCATTACTAAATTTATACCTCTTCTGATAGATCTCCTGACCTAGCTCTATTAACACATTGTCATAGTTCTCAAGTAGGTCGTAATTAATCTTCTTTGTTTTATTAAAGGTTTTGAGAATGCTATTCCTTTGCTTAAGATTATTGTTATACTTAATAAGGTGTCTTAAATAGTTAGAATCTATTTGACTAATAATGGTATCAAAGAAGCGCCTTCTGGTTTCGCTCCCCTCTCTGATAATGTCCGTATCGTAGGGAGTAATTAACACTACCGGAAACCTTCCTATATGTTCGGATAATTTATCATAGTCATTTTTATTAACTTTAAATGACTTCTTGGTGCCCTCCTGAAAATAACAGACTACCTCATTCTGGTCTTTACCATTAGCAAATGTTCCCTTAATGCTAAAATAGTTTTCATCAAACTTTATGTTCTGACTATCAATAGAGTTATGAGCACTTTTGGTCATTGATAAATAGTAGATAGCATCCAATATATTAGTCTTACCACTACCGTTAAGACCTACTAGGCAGTTGATTTTATCGGAAAAAGTTAATGATGCTTCTTCGTAATTTTTGAAGTTAATCAAACTTAATTTTTCAATGTGCATTAACTTTTTTTGCTTATTTTCGCAGTCCAAATTTGTATTCAAAATTAACATTATGGCAAGTACAACAAAAGGAAAAGCCCAATCAAAATCATCTTCGGCCAAGTTTTCTAAAGAAACATACATGGAGTGGTTTGAGAGTATGCTTTTGATGAGAAAGTTTGAAGAGAAGGCAGGTCAGTTATATGGCCAGCAAAAAATCAAAGGGTTTTGCCACTTATATATAGGACAAGAAGCTTGTGTTGCAGGAGCAGTATCAGCTTTAAAGAAGGGAGATAAATATATCACTGCTTATAGAGATCACGCACACCCTATTGCTTTGGGTTCTGATCCTAAAAAGATCATGGCAGAGCTTTTTGCAAAAGAAACTGGTATCTCTAAAGGAAAAGGTGGATCAATGCACATGTTTGACTTTGAAAATCATTTCTTCGGTGGACATGGTATTGTAGGTGGACAGGTGCCTTTAGGAGCTGGAATTGCCTTTGCTGAAAAATTTAACAAGACAGATAACCTGTGCATGTGTTACATGGGAGATGGTGCAGTAAGGCAAGGTGCCTTTCATGAAGCATTAAATTTAGCTATGACTTGGAAACTGCCTGTTATATTCGTGATCGAGAATAATGGATATGCCATGGGTACATCAGTGCAGAGAACTTCTAATGTAACTGAGCTTCATACATTAGGTAAAGCTTATGAGATGCCTTCTGAAGCTGTTGATGCAATGTCTGTCGAGGAAGTACATAAATCAGTAGAAGTAGCGGCCAAAAGAGCCAGAGATGGAAAAGGACCTACCCTTCTTGAATTCAGAACTTACAGATATAAGGGACACTCAATGTCTGACCCTGCTAAATACAGAACTAAGGATGAGGTTGAAGAATACAAGAAGAAAGACCCTATAGAGCAGGTTAGAGATGTTATCTTAAAAAAGAAATATGCCAGTGAAAAAGACCTTTCTGCTATTGAAGACAAAATCAAAAAAGAAGTAGCTGAATGTGTGAAATTCGCTGAAGAATCATCATACCCAGATCCAAGTGAAGCATTTAAGGATGTTTACGTTCAGGAGGATTATCCATTTTTAATGGAGTAAAATAAACAGAAGTTAATGTTGAATTTAAAATTGAGGAAGTTCATTTCTTCTTCAATTTTAAATTCTTAGCTTTGCAGCCTTAAATTTTATTTACTAATGGCAAGTACGAAGAAAAAGAAAGATCAAGAGAATCACGCTAATGATTTGTTGGAAAATCCAGAAGCGCTTGCAGACCAATTATCTAAAACAGAAGAGTTTATTAATAATAATAAAGCTTTAGTACTAGGGTTAGGTACTGTTCTTGTTCTGCTGGTAGCTGGATATTTTGGATTCAATACCTATAAGAATTCACAAAATGAGCAGGCTCAGAACGATATGTTCCAGGCTATTTATTATTTTGAATCTGATAGTTTAGATTTAGCCCTTAACGGTGACGGAATCAATTACGGTTTTTTGACAATTATAGATGAGTATGGCATTACAGATGCGGCTAACCTTGCCAATTTCTATGCTGGATCGGCTTATTTAAAACAAGGCAGCTTTAAATCTGCTATTTTATACCTTGAAGACTTTCAGGCTGATGATCTTTTGATTCAAGCCAGAGCTTATAGTCTTATTGGCGATGCTAATATGGAACTTGGCGAATATAACGAAGCTGCAAACTACTATGAGAAAGCTGCAAATTATGAAGCTAACAAATATTTCTCTCCTAGATATTTAATGAAAGCCGCACTTGCTTATGAAAATGCTAATGACCTGGATGCTGCAAAAAATGCTTACTCTCAAGTTATAGAGAAGTATTGGGATTCTTCTGAAGTTCAAAATGCTAAGAAATTTAAAGCTAAGTTAGACTCAGCTTCTTAATAATAGAAAACATTTATAGAAAGGGATAGGGTTAGCCTTATCCCTTTTTTTATTTTTGAATAAATTTAAAAATATGTCATCATCACTTAAAAACTTAAGCGACCACACCGCTAAAAACATAGGCGATATGTCTGGAAAGAAGTTCGGTATATTAGTGTCTGAATGGAATAGCGAAGTGACTGAATCACTATACTCTGGAGCCTTTGAAACCCTTATTAACAATGGCGCCAGTCGTGAAAATATAATAAGGAAAGATGTACCAGGTAGTTTTGAGTTATCTCTGGGTGCTCAATGGATGGCACAACAAGACGATATAGATGCCGTAATTTGCCTAGGTTGTGTTATACAGGGTGAAACAAGGCATTTTGATTTTATTTGTAATGCAGTGGCTCAAGGTGTTACCGATGTGAGTCTAAAGTATAACAAGCCCGTTATTTTCGGAGTGCTAACTCCAGACAACCAGAAGCAAGCACTTGACAGGGCTGGCGGAAAGCATGGTAACAAAGGTGACGAAGCTGCCATAACAGCAATTAAGATGTTGAGTTTGGGTTCATATTAAATCACTTCATGAATAACCTTTATAATTTAGTGCTAAAAAGCCTAGCTACTCTGATTTTTGTTTCATTATTATCACTCAATTATACTTTCTCTCAAACAAAAGAAGTTATTACAAAAACTTTTACCGAAGAGCCTGTATCTAATATTTTAGAGTATTTAGATACTGAATACAATTACAAAATCTACTATAAAAAAGAATGGTTAAATGGTCTAAACAAATCTGTTAGACTTGAAAATGACCTAATATCAACTGCTTTAGCCAAGATTTTATTTGGAACCGCTATCTCTTACAAATTTTTAGATGATCGAGTTATTGTTCTATTAAATGATAATAATATTTCATCAGAAACTTACCCTGTAGTAATAACAGGTAAAATTACAGATGCACTTACAAATGATCCTGTGCCAAACGCTAATGTGATAATTTCAAGATTAGGAAAAGGAGTTTCTACTGATATTAATGGAAATTACAAAATAGAGATACCCTCTGGATCTCATAGTATTCTTATCAAGTCTCTGCTTTATAATGAGCAGCAATTCAATTTAAATATCTATGACAACTTCAGCTTAGATGTAGAGCTTTTTCAAAATACTTTGGAACTTGAAAATATCAACATAATCGCCAACAACCCTGAAGATAATTTAAATAATCTTCAGCCGGGGAGTGTTTTGGTTAAGCTTGAAAGAATTAACAAACTACCTACTTTTTTGGGTGAGGTTGATGTTGCACAAATAATTAGTGCATTACCTGGTGTTCAATCTGTTGGAGAAGGCTCTTCAGGTTTCAATGTTAGAGGAGGCGGAGTGGACCAAAATTTAATATTATTAGATGGCATTCCTATCTACAATTCATCTCACTTGTTTGGTTTTTTCTCCATATTTAATCCCGAAGTAGTAGAAAATTTTTCTATTTCAAAGGGCGGCTTTTCCTCCGAGTATGGAGACAGACTTTCTTCTATATTAAATGTTGAAATGAAAAACCCTATTTCAGAAGCGCTTGAAATTAGTGGAGGCGTTGGCCCAATAATAAGCAAGTTGACTGCGTCAGTTCCCTTGAAGAAAAAAAAGGCAGGTATTCTAGTTTCAGGAAGAGCAAGCTACCCTACTTGGATACTTAAAAAAATTGATGATCCAGACATAAGCCAAAGCTCTGCATCTTTTCAAGACCTAACCGCTAAGCTTGGGTTTCAAATTGGTAAAAATGACCTTATTAACTTATCAGGGTATACTAGCTTTGACCAATTTAATCTTTTTGGAGATAGTACGTATACATATTCAAGTAATGGATTAAGTCTTAATTGGTTACATAACTTTCAAGATGATTTAAGCTTGCAGTCATTGTCATATATTTCTAAGTATGAGTCTTCAGTTGATGATGAAACCCCATTTTTTGAATTTCTTTATTCAAATGGGTTAACAAGATATGGCAACAAAACAACATTAAGCTATTTCAGGAATTCAACTTCATATTTTGTTGGGGCTGAGATGAATTACACAAAGTTTAGCATGGGGGAAAGAATTCCGAGCGTAAATTCTGTTCTAACTGCCAAGCAGTTACCCGATGAGAAAAAAACCATTTTATCACCTTTTGCAGGAATAAATCACAGGATTTCAACTGACCTTAACTTTGAAGTAGGAGTCAGGCTCAGCCTAAACTATTTAAATACAACTAACCAGTTTTTATTTGATGAACAAAGTCCTAAAAATGAAATCAATATAATTGATACTGTATCTATACCAAGATCAAAACTTCTTACTTCTGATTTACAACCGAGACTATCAGTAAATTATAGATTAAATAGCAAGTCTTCATTAAAATTCAATTACACAAGAGCTGTTCAATACGAGTTTTTACTATCAAGTTCCTCGGCCAGTTTACCTACTGATATTTGGAAGTCATCTGACATGAACACTAAGCCCAGCAAAGTACATGCATTTTCTTCAGGCTATTTTTTCAACTTAAGAGATAATGCATATGAAGCTTCTATTGAGGGCTATTATAAGTATTTTGATTATTTAAACATTCCTAAAACTGGAGCAGATGTTTTATTAAATGAATATGTTGTTACTGAAATTGTGGGCGCAACAGGTCGTTCCTATGGAATTGAATTCCTAATTAAGAAAAATACTGAACCTGTTACGGG
The DNA here is from genome assembly GCF_009711525.1 of Fulvivirga lutimaris. Classification (GTDB taxonomy): domain Bacteria; phylum Bacteroidota; class Bacteroidia; order Cytophagales; family Cyclobacteriaceae; genus Fulvivirga; species Fulvivirga lutimaris. The sequence goes on along the minus strand of NZ_SMLV01000392.1, from coordinate 1,818 downwards.
GTGGTTGAGTTACTTCTATTCTAAAACTGAAAACAAAACCACTGGTGATTTTGGGGTAGAGCAAATAAATAACAATAAGTATTTTCCGTCAGACTTTGACCGACCACATAATATCAATTTAATGACCAGCTTTAAATTAAGTCGTTTATGGACCTTATCAACTACCTTTAACTATAGTAGCGGCAGACCAGTCACTTTACCTGAATCGTCATATGTTATTAATGGAACCAGAATCTTTAATGTTACAGAAAGAAATAATTATAGAATAGCTCCGTCTCATCGATTAGACCTATCAGTCACATACGAAGGGTCAAACAAAAAGGACAATAGGTTTGACAGTAGCATTACTTTTTCCATCTATAACGTTTATGCCCGTCAAAACCCTTTCACAGTGTATACGACATCTTTACAAAATACAATACCTAGGTCCATTCAACTATCAGTAATTGGCAGTGCAATTCCCTCCATAACATATAATTTTAAATTTAAATGAGGTATTTATTTCTTTTGTTGCTGTGCATTTTTCAAAACTCATTATTTGCTCAAAATCATGGCAAAGTAATCTTAAATAAAAATGTTTATCTACCTGGAGATACGATTCAAGGTTCTTTATTCATAAATAACACTCAGTACCAAGGATCAGCTCAAGTCTATTTAATAAATGACCAACTTCAGAAAGTATCAAAAGCTTTAGTAAACATTGATGACCAATTAGGAACATTTTATTTCAGCATTGAAGATACCACCAGTACAAGTGCTACTAGTATCCAGGTTTTTATTGGCGAGAACCAAAATCCCTTTTTAATTGAGCCTGTAAACATTTTGAGAAAGTCTTCATTGAATTTAAAAAATTCATACCCTTTGCCAAATCAGAAAGAAATCCAATATCTAAACCTATCCTCAGATGTCAAAATAGGCAGTGAGTACAAGTTTAGAGTAGAAACAAAAGACCTTAGTTTACTTAGTATTTCAGTTTTAGATTTAAAGCAAGGAGTTCCTTACACAACTGGTAACAATGAGATAGAAGAGTATAATGGTCAAATTGTAGTTAACAGTGTTAATGGTTTCTCGGAAAAATTTCTTTTATCTGACATAACCGGCAAAGCGTTACCTTATGAAAAATTGATAATATCATCTCCACAAGATGGTCAGGTTAGATATGCTATTTCCAATAAGGATGGCTTGGTAGAAATCCCTCAATTAAATTTTGATGGTATTCGGTTATATTACTTCACCCCATTAAGCTCTGAATCAGATTTACATAATGTTGAAAACATAGATCCCAGCATTTCTTTTAAAAAAGAACAATTCGAAATAGTTAAACTGGATTCCATGAAAGTTGAATCTATCATCAGCAAAAACAACTTAAGAAAAGAAATTGATTTGTATTACACTCCAAAAAAGAAAACATCTTTTTTCAGTGCTGACACAATTCAAATTACGCGCTTAAATGTTTCTGATTATGAAATTAACCTGAGTGATTACGTTTCATTTAGTTCTTTTAAAGAGGTCATCAAAGAGGCAATTCCATATACTTTCTTTAAAAAGAATAGACTGTGGGTTTTTGATGAGGGACAAAACAAATCTTACCCAATGGCCCCTGTAATATTGCTGAATAATATACCCGTGTCCAGTGACAGCATTATGAATTTGCCAAGTGAAGAAGTAACCTTTGTTCAAGTTATAAATAGACTTAATAGTCTAATTAGAGTTGGCGGTTTTTCAAGGCATGGGATAATTTCAATATATGCTCCGAATATAAATATCACTGATTTCACAAATACTGTCCCAGTTAATATCGAAGGATATCAGGAGAAA
>NZ_SMLV01000186.1 GCF_009711525.1 Fulvivirga lutimaris | reverse complement strand
TCCTCATCACCAGCTTTAATTAATTTACCTGTTAAGTCATTTTTTACTATTTCTGAAATACCTCCAACATCGTATGCCACAACAGGTACCTTACAAAATTGTGCCTCTAGAATAACACCAGGTAAACCTTCAATAAGACTAGGTAACACAAAAACATCTGCCTGACGAATAAATTTTAAGGCTTCAGTCTGATAGCCCATAAACTCTACAGAATCATTTAGATTCAAATCTTTAGCTAATTCCTCTGTCTCTCTTCTCAAAGGGCCATCCCCTACTAATTTGAGTTTTGCATTGGGGTAGTTCCTTTTAAAGTTATTGAAAATTTGCAATAGGCCTTTGTGATTCTTCTCAAAGCTAAAGCCACCAACATGTACAATTCGAATCTCATCAAATCTTTTGTCCTTTAATATTATAGCATCCTCATTTTCACTGAGACCAAGTTCATGTCTCTGCTCCACTACTTCAGACTTTCCGTCTTTTGTTTCAACTCCTATTGGAATGACAATTGATTTGTTCTTGGTTGCAGGAAATAGTGAATTCAAATCTTTCTTTGATTGCTTACTAACTGATGCGATAGCATCAACTTTAGAATATAGATAGCTATTTAATTCTTTCACTATTGGGTTCCGAATATACAAACTAACCATGCTGGCATTTCTAAAAACAATAGGTTGTTTCCATTTGAAAAGCAATTTGGAAAGCACGGCATATTTCAATGTATCACCTGCATTGGCTTGAATAATATCAGGCTTTTCATTAGCCATCAATGACGCAAGAGCCTTAAAACCTCTCCAGTCTAACCATCTAAACTTTCCGGATAAACTTAATGCAATGTGTTTACCCGAAAATTGAGGTGTTTGTTCTCCTTTAAATAGAGATGCAATAATAACCTCGTGCCCCGATGATAATAGGTTATTACTAAGTTGGGTAGCAAATATTTCAGCGCCACGAAGCTGAGGCTTTTGTATGAGCTGTAAAATCTTCATTTAAATATAAACCTTAAACTGAAATGTTTTATCAATGGTATACAAGTGCTCTATTTTATGACACTCACAAGAAGCTGATACATCTTTTGATGAACTGCTTCAATCTGATAACTCTCTTCAAAAATATTGAGACTTTGTCTCCCCATATCCCTTAGCTGACTTCGATCATTCACAATTGATTTTATTATTTGAGTTAATTTATTCTTATCATCCAAATCAAACACAAAAGCGTTTTTGCTAACTTTAACTACTTCTAAGTTATTAGGTATATTGGAAGCAATTATAGGAAGGCCCGCAGCTTCCGCTTCAATTAATGCACCTGGCAAACCTTCAAATCTTGATGGAAATACAAATATATCGGACGAAGCTAATAGTAAATTCACATCTGTTCTATGACCAGTAAATATAATAGTCTCATCAAGTTCGTGTTCCTGAACATACTTTTTAATTTGCTTTGTCATATGTCCTTCTCTACCCACTATTAACACCTTAAGCTTAGAGCGCAAAACCTGGTCAAGCTCGTTTATCGCCTCTAGCAAAATATCATGCCCTTTTTGATACTCATGTCTACCTACGGTGATAAATACTACTTTGTCCTGCAACTCAAATTCGCTCTTAATACGCTTTTGTTTATCTTCTTGTCCAATATACTTATTATTACTTCTTCCTCTCGAAATCCTTGTTATCCGGTGGCTAGAAATATGAAGTTGTTCTTGGTAATGTACAGCAACTGAATTTCCATTGGAATGATAATGATCTACACCTTTTAGCTGGGTTAAGAAGTCTAATAATCGATATGACTGCAATTTAAATTTGGTGACATTTGGGTCTTTCAAACGGTGAGGAGAATAGGTTTCATTCACTAAGCTTTCCAAATGCTTAAAACCTCCCTTAAATATCCTTAAACACCTACCAAGAATATTGGCTTTAAACAATACCGAATGAATAATGTCAGGTCTAAAGTCTTTAACAATGTCCCTTAAAATCTTATATTGGCTGTATTTACCAGGCGGCAGATACATTGGTTCTTCAAAGCCGAAGTCGCCAGGAATATAACTTGGGTTTGCTTTTTTTAAACAAATGATCCTAACCTCAGCTTGCTTCTGCTCAACCAACCATTGATAAAAAAGCAAGGTCGAGTATTCCGCACCTCCAGTAAATAAGGAATCAATTAATAATATTACTTTCATTCTCTTCTTTGAACATCGATTACACTTAACCCATTTACTGAATTAAAAGTGTGGCTTGCTAATATTCCCTCTTCAAAATCCGGTTCTATCTTGTCAAAGAACTCTTCCTTAAACTCCGTTTTAGTTAATTTCAGAATCTCATAAAAATTAATCCCATACCCATACTTTGGTGCACCGATTTGAGCCGGTCTTATAAGCTTGTTGTGATATTTAAAAATGCCCCCTGCAGGGCGGCTTCCCAAAACCGTACTTTTTATAGGGTTTTGAGGATGGCCTGTCCAATCATTGGATAATAAATTATCAGCATAGTAGATATTCAGGTATTGATCAGCTGATTTTGACGGATGATACTTTTTAGTGGCAAACAGATACCAAATATTTTCATGATTTACCAGAGTGGCATCATAAAGTTCTTCTTCTAAAATGCAGCATTTTTTAATCCATTGATGGGGGAAATCCTTAGCTTCATATAAAAACAATTTTTTTGATTCTGCTGCCTCTGGTAATATATAATACTTCCCCTTCCAAGAGAAAACAAATGGGTATGAAAGATGATAATCTTCTTTGATAACAATCGATTTACTATTTGGTATTAGACTTCCATCATTATCAAATTGCATGTAACTTATCTGTCCCATGCCTTTAGACCGATTTAATTCTTCAAAAAATAAATGATATTTATTTTCATGCTTAATAACAAATGGATCGGCCCAATCATAGTTTTTGGGTGGCGTTAATAACTTATACCTGAACATTGACTTTTCTTGACCATTATCTCTTTTAAATTTGTAAGCCAATGACCACTGTTGGGGATGAAACAGGTTTTGATATAATTCCTTTACTCTTCTCAACCAGAATTTTAAGAATATTAACGTTGAAATGGCATTTCCAGGGTTTTTATAAAGTGGCTTGGAATAAAAGCCTAAACCTGTGCGTTCTTCAAGTTTTAGCCTTCCGGTAGCTAATTCATCAATTTTACTGCTAAAAAGTTGCACACCTGCCCAAAGAGCAGCATCTAAATTTCTTGTAAAAGAGGTGGAATCCGTTTTAATAAATGATTTGCCTATAACTTTACCACCATCCAGATCACTTGAAAGTCTTTGAAGAGTTATACCTGTTACCGCCTCCTGTTTCACTACTTCCCAAAAAGCAGGGGGGCCTCCTCGGTTGATGGCACTATCACCATGGTGCAAAGACCATACACCATATTTTGCTGCATTGAGAACACCACCATTTAATATGCCGAAGCCGAACCTAATTAATAAGTCTAGTTCTAAGCCTTTAACTCTCTTGATATCTTCTTCCTTCAAACAAGAATAGAAACCTTTACTTAGACTTTTAATAGTTATAGTTTGAGTGTTTTTTAACTCCTCTCTTTTATCAACTTTTGAGAAGGCTGCATTTGGAATCTTAAAAATTAATCGGTCGAGTTTCATAAGTGACCGATAGACAAATGAACTTCTTATCGAAGACTTCTTATCGCTCTCGTTAAGAATGACCACGCACAAGGAAAGGTTATAATCTTTTAATATGAAATCAACGATTGCGGCTTGCCAACCAGACATATTAAAGTCATCTACTAATAAACCCACTCTTAACATTTTACGAAGCTAATTATTATTTTTTACCTGATAGGTATTTATGCAAGCGAACAAATTTACTCGATGATAAAACTAACCCAAATACCGTAATCAGTATACCTTTAGGAAGAAAAATGCCTTTCCCAAATAGTTTCAAAAGGTATTTTACTGCTTGTTTTTTATTTCCTGCATAAAAATTCAGCCATATGCTTTTATAGAGCCATTTTTTCATGAGGAACGAATTGGCAAAAATGTAATTGAGATTTTTGTTAATGATGATATCGTATGCCTTTGCATTTTCAACATAATTACTCGTCAAGCGATCCTTAGATTTATGGTCCTTAAAAACTAAGGTTTTGTTTACGGGAAGTCCTAAACCAAGTTCACTAGCTCTAATAAAGAAGTCAGTATCTTCGGCTGCTCTCATTCTACCATCGAAAAATCCGATCTTATCAAAAATCTCCTTTCTAAAAACTATTCCTGAGGATGTACCAAAATGTAAATCAAATAAATAAGGTCTAGGGTGTTTAATAAATTTTTCGCCAATCACCCACAAATTGTCTGGGGGAGACATATCCTCATTCATCGATTCCATGTCTCCAACAGCAGAATAGCTAAAATTTGCATTTATATTAGATTTAAGCATATTAATACTTATCTCTAAATGTTTGGGGTGCATGACATCATCGGAATCCAACAGAGCAATAAAGTTGCCCTTCGCTGCCTTAACCCCTATGTTTCTGGCAGTTCCAGCTCCAGAATTTGTGTCAGTCGATAATAATCTTAGATTATTAC
>NZ_SMLV01000354.1 GCF_009711525.1 Fulvivirga lutimaris | reverse complement strand
CCAGGAATATGCCCAATCTGAGTTGCCTTTTCCAGCTATTGGCAACAGAAAGTGTGCTAATCTAGGACCAAAATCACGAGCCGGATTAATAGCAAAGCCTGTGGTGGCTCCAAGGCCAAGGCCAATGACAACAATTAGTGCACCAACAACCAGAGGATTTAGTCCCTCTGTAAAGTTATTAGCCCCAATATATGATAATGACATTGTCAAGGCTGTAGTACCAAGCATCTCACTTACAAAGTTTGATGAATATGATCTTATAGCTGGACTTGTGCAAAATACCGCCAGCTTTGCCCCTTTATCTTCAGTTTTAGACCAGTGAGGTAAGTAATGTATCCAGACCAGAGAGGATCCAACAGCGGCTCCCAATACCTGAGCTAAAATATAGCCGGGTACTTTATACCATTCAAAATCACCAACAAATGCGAGGCCCAGTGTTACAGCAGGATTAATATGTGCCCCACTGATTCCGCCAACTGCATAAATGGCGAATGTAACAGCCAGTCCCCATGTCAGGACTACTACTAGCCAGCCAGCATCATAGGCCTTTGATTCTTTTAATAAAATAGCAGCAACCACACCCGATCCAAAGAGCATGAGGATCATTGTGCCTAAAAACTCACCTAGGTAAATTGACATAAATACAATAGATTAAATAATGGCATTGATGATTATACATTAGAATAATTATGCAGTGAAATGCACTACTAATAATACACATTATACCACCATTTTCATAGAAAACGAAGGGTAATCATAAGTACTCGTAAACGATTGCTATTGGGCTAGCTCAGGCATTACTATTTTCTGCCTGTCGAGGATAGATTGGAAGGATAAAGCTACACCGTTGCTCCAACCAAAACCGTCTTGCAATGGGTATTCACCACCTCCTGCTAACAGGTCAGTGTCAACAACATTATATTTCTCCATCATCTTACCGGTGGATTTATAAACCTGCTGATTTCTGCTCAGCCATTTCTTCATGGCATCAAGGCCTTCAGAATTATACTCATAGTTGAACATACCATTGACGGTAATCCACTGAAGTGGTGCCCAACCATTTGGATAATCCCATTGCTGACCAGTATTATTAAGGGTGGTAACAAATCCTCCTTCATTCAAAAAGTCATTGAGAAGTCTTTCTGTGGTTCTTTTAGCCTGATTTTTTGAGGCTATCCTGAAAAATAGTGGGTAGGCAGCAGCGAGTGATAAAACACCTGTAGCTTTCTTATCTATAAAGTTATAATCAACAAAAAAACCAATTTCATCATCCCACAGATATTTATTAATCGCCTCTTTCCTATTTGCAGCTTTTTCAAGATAGTAATCTGCACTGTCAAGCTGCTCATTCCAATTGTAACCCTGAGCAATTTTTAACTCAAGGTGATACATTAGTGAGTTAAGATCAATAGGAATAATGTTAGTAGTTTGAATGGTCTTTATGTTCTTAGCATCAGCGAACCAACGGCTACTAAAATCCCAACCCGACTCCGCTCCCGCTCTTAAGTGCTTATAGGCAGTTTCCTCATCAAGACCATTTTCATGCACAAGTTCATAGTCTTCTTTGTAAGATTCAGGGCGTGGACCATCATTATTATCATAATACCTGTTGAATACGGTTCCATCTTCAAGTTTCACAACTCTACTATAGGCACTGCCATTAGCTAAATCTGCTTCTCCATTCATCCAAAAATTATATTCCTTGATTAACTGTGGCAAATAAGACAGGTATTTGTTTCTGTTGTCAGAATGAATTCTGGCCAGAATTACTGAATAAAAAGGAGGCTGTGAGCGACCATTATAATATGCTCTATTGCCGTTAGGTATAAACCCGATGGAGTCAATTAAATAGGAAAAGTTATCTAGCATATTGATGGCCATAGAATCCAGGCCTGCATCCATTAAGCCTTCAATAGTAAAATAGCTGTCCCAATAATAAATTTCTCTAAATCGTCCCCCGGGAACAATATATGAATTTGATAATGGCATTAATGAATTCCCCTCTATCCTTTCATCTGGCTGTCTTGTAAGCACTGGCCAAAGCGAGTTAATATGGTCAACCATTGACTTCGATGTATCAGATTCAAAATCAGACTTAGGCTGATATGGCATATCGAAGTTGGCCATCACGAAGGCCGAAAGTTCAAAATTATCCCTTAGCTTTTCTTCATCATAGGAGGCTAATATTTCACCAAAAGGCTTTTTTGGAGAGCAATCAACAAATGTTTTGCCATCAGGAAATACGTTGGTAAGCTGTACTTCTTTGAATAGTACTGATTGATAAAAGTCGTTTATTGAAACTACTTCTACTTCTTTTACCTCCTGACAGGCAGTAAATAAAAGAAGTATGCAAAACACTCCTAGTTTTCTCATTCTTCTTCTTTTAGAGTAATATGGTCAACTATAAACTTACCTAAACTGCGACCTTGGGTAACACCATTTTCTATTGCCGGCATATAATGTATTCCTCCATAAAGTCTGCTAATTGCTGCTTCATCAGAGGCGGCCGTAAATGAATCAAATTCTCTTGCGGTAAGTCCGTATTTCACCTCTGTAGAATCAACAAAGTGAAAAGACTCACCAAAAATTGAAGTTAACGCAACACCAGCAGCACCTGAAATCACACTGTGCCCACTTGTATATTCTGGAAATGGAGGTGTTTGTAAAAGCGGTGTCCACTCTTCATCAATATATTTATTAATAACTGTTTCTGGTCTGATTAAATTACTACGGTACTTTTCATCCCAGCAACTGATAAAGCCATCCGCTAAGGCCAATGACGTAAGCACATAGGCGCTAGCGCTTTTCATAAGACTAGCATCGGTTTGTTTACATGCAGTTTTTACGATTCCAATCCAGTGACCACCAGGCGTCACCTTCTTAGTCGCGAACATCACGTGTCCATGAACATTCATGACATAAGGATTGCAATCCCAAAAACTTGCTATTTCAGATTGCTCAGGTGTAAGACTTTGCTTCACATCATACACTTGCATCACTTCCTTGAAAAACTGACTGTTTTTATCAGTACTAAACTCTGTAGGGAGTTCTGGCGTAAACTGTGCAGCTGAATCAATTACAAATGTTCTAATCTTACTCCAGTGCGGCTCGATGGCCTCAATGTATGCTGGAGGAGTTGGTTGCCATCTGGATACATCTTCTTTGACTGTAAACTTTTCAAATGTTCTTGTTTGCTTATAATTATCCTTATCGGCCCAATCAAGAATATGTTTTTTAACCTCATCAGCATATGCCAGTGTTGCGTCTTTTTCTTCTCCTGACCAACCTTGAGCATCTAATTCAGCATGCCAATCATTAATAAACTCATCCATTTTGTCTTCAGAGAAGATCAAAGTTTTGCCCAATAGCAACATCGTCTGAAGTGCCGCTATTTCATGATTTACATTATCAGGGATCGGAGGTATTGGTGTAAGTCCATGTAGTTGACCTGCTAGTGACTTGTAAGTTGAGTCCTTTGCTGCTAATATCTCATAAGCCCCCACGCTCGGGTAGGTATAAATACGACTCGCGACAGGAGGTGAGAATATATCATGTACAATAACATCTGTTAGATGCTGCATCGTTTCATGCATTTTATTTGCATCAACTTTTATGGCCTGCTTTTCATTGTTACAGGCAGAAACCAAAATTAGAAGCACAAGCAGTACTCCAATAGATTTAGATTTTACTTCGTTAAACATCACTTCTTTCTCTTCTTTAATTAATTAGATAATATATATGCCTTTACCTTTTCATTGTTTAATGCAAACAAATAATAAGTATTACCATTCACTTTTAATATTTCACTTGCATTCACTTGCCCTTTAATATTCAAACCCGACTTTGCATTAGGTAAATGTTCAAACCCTAATGTCCCGTTGTTTAGAGCAACACTTCCATAGCTACCATCAAGTCTACCCAAATTTACATGCATTTGATCAAAATTGCCTGTTGTAGTCAGGTCAACCAACTTATCATGATTAAGATCATATAAAAGGAAGCTATTTATTGATGAAAACTGCATTTCTTGTGGCAACGGTCTGGCTGAAAAGCTGCCTTGATCATTAATAAAAACCATTGATCTTAATTCTTGAATTTCTCTTTTTTCAGCGGATGTTACTTTTTCCTGATCAAACAGACTCTCAACCCCATTAACCTGCGTAGCATAATCTTTATAAGAGCCATATCGTTTTTTAATCATTACGACTTGCTTTTCTATTTCGTCTTTAGTGAAAAGTGGTATATACCTGCCTTCCTGGCTCTGCATTATTATTGGGTCAGTTCTCCCATTATTATCAAAGTCATTTACATATAGTCTTAGTGGCTCAAGAACGCTGGCCCTAAATTTATTATTCAAACCAATATTTCCTCCAACCAAATCCTGATCTCCGTCATTATCGATATCTGCTACATCTACAACATTCCAAAAGCCACTAGTATTAGGAATTTCTATTTTCTTTATGAGCTTATTTGCTTCATTCACTAAAATGGTGATCGGCATCCAATGTCCAGCTACTACCAAATCCAGGTCATCATCATTATCATAGTCTGTCCAGACAGCCGACTTAACTAACCCAAAATTTACAGCGGGGGGAGTTCTACTGTTAGTCTCATCTTTGAAGGTTCCATCACCCTGATTTATCAACAATGTTCCTGATGTACTTATTCCATATTGTCCGACTCCGTTTAAATACCCTATGAACAGATCTTCATCACCATCACCATCAAAGTCGCTGATAGCAACTGCAGAAGAATTAAGTCTTATACTAGAAAAATTCTCTGTACGTGTGAAAATGGAATTATTATTAATATATAACCTGTCTTCAAGTAATGGGTGACCATCAGGATACTGATATCCAGCACTAAGCACTATAAGATCCAGGTCATTGTCATTATCAACATCGACAAACTCAGCTTTAGAATCTTCAAAAGCAGCATCCTTTGTGAATGCAGATTGACCTACATTTAGAAACTCACCATTTTCACTTTGAATAAAAATAGCCGCCTCTTGTCCTGCAGCTCCTCCAATAAATACATCATCAAGGTTATCGCCATTTATATCGCCAACAGCTAGAGCTGGTCCCTCTGTAGACAATCGGTAAGGCAGTATATATTCAAAATTATGGTCTTTATACTTCACATTTTCTTCGTGCTTGAACGGTACTAAATCGTCAACTAATTGAAATAGTGCAGCATTGATATACTTCTCTAGTTCAACCCCAACTTCAGGTTCGGTTAAGGTTATTCTTTGATCAGCTTTAACATTAGTTAATAACTGTTTTTTTCCTGATGCCCACAGAATTTCAACAGTATCTACAGTTGTATTATTGCCTAGCCCAAGTGTCATGTTAGGCTCACCAGAGGACTGAAACCCATGAGTGGTTGTTAAATAACGCTGAATAATTCGGCCATCAGTTTTTAGTTTTATACTCGTACCCAGTGCAAAGGTATTTTGGTCCTTTCCTTCAAAATCGAATTTTATAAAATGCTTCGAGGAATCTCTCTCACTATTATTCCTGTAGACAAAGGCCTCTTGATTAACATTGTTAATAACCAAATCCAAATCGCCATCGCCATCTAAGTCGCCATAAGCAGATCCATTTGAATAAGATGGTTGATCAAGTCCCCAACTTGCTCCTACATTATCCCAGGACAAATCACCTTTATAGCTAAATGTTTCATTAGGTATTTTAAGGGTTGGCATCCTTTTGATCATTTCCCTATTTACACTATCCTCATTAGTGTCATTGTATCTGAGGTTAGCCAAGTTAGAGATATATTGAATATAGTCCATATCATTAGGACGCTTGAATATTCCATTTGAGATGTGAATATCATTAAAACCATCATTGTTAAAATCAGCAATAAGTGGTGACCAGCTCCAATCCGTGGCAAAAATACCTGCATAAAGTGCTATGTCTGAAAAATTTCCATTTCCAGTATTCAACTGAACCGTATTTCTGGCTAATTGATGACCATAACCGAAATCAAGTTTTATATCATATACTTCAAGCTTATCCTCACCTCCAGATTTCATCAAAATGGTTGGATCTTTAGGCAGCATATCTGTAGATATAATGTCATAGAGTCCGTCACCATTGACATCCCCTATATCATTACCCATAGAGTATCTACTACTGTGGCCCATCACCTTGTATAGAGACTCGGTAAATGTTCCATCACCGTTGTTGAAATACAAGTAGTCATTTTCATGAAAATCATTACTAACATAGACGTCTGGGTGACCATCTTCATTTAGGTCAGATACTCCAACACCTAAACCATATCCTATTTTGCTACTATATATTCCTGCTTGTTCGGTAACATCTAAAAAATGCTGACTTCCCTGAGCCACCTGGCTTTGCATAAGTTTATCACCTGACTTTGCACTTACTTCTTCTCTCAGATTTGACCTACCGTAATTACCAACCGAATGAACAGAATGGTTAAGCAAATACACATCTAAATCACTATCCCCGTCATAATCGAAGAAAACAGCTTGAGTTCCAAAACCTGAGAAATTCAATCCATATTCGGCAGCTCGCTCTTCGAAAACTAAATTTCCTTTATTAATAAAAAGCTCATTCTCTCCCTTTAAGCTTTTATAATCACCAACATTACTAATGTAAATATCTAATAGGCCGTCAGCATTCACATCAGCCATTGTGACCCCATTAGACCAGCTAGTTTTGCCTGCCACACCTGCTTGTTCAGTGATGTCCTTGAACTTTAAATTTCCTTCATTTAAATAAAGCTTGTTTTCACCTAGGTTAGAAGTAAAGTATATGTCCGGAAGGTTATCATTATTTATGTCTCCAATGGCCACACCCGCACCATTATAAAAGTATAGGTATTCTATGATATTCAATTCCTCACTGGTTTCAACAGTATTCACAAAGTCTATACCTGTGATATTGCTCCCAAGTAAATCGAAGAGTTTATCAGAAGGAACTTCCGTTTGTTCAACACATCCGGATGCCAGCAGTAGTAAAAATAGAAGGTGTTTCTTCATCTAAAAACCAAATTGAAGAAAAGCATTATTGTTTCTAGCAATTATTAGCCTGTTACCTATAACAAAAATATCCCGGACTTCACCGTCTGTGATAAAGCCTCGATTTCCCTCGTAGGTCTTGAAATTGTTTCCGCCAAGGTTCTCCAGGTATAATCCATAACTAGCATCATATCTGCCCACCTCTGGTTTAGCAGCATATAAATTCCCGCCTAACACAATATCCATATCACCATCTTTATCAAAATCAAAGGTTTTAATCGCGTATATCGGACTCAGCTGAGCTTCCAGTGGTAAATCCATGTATGAAAATTGGCCATTACCCTCATTGATAGCAACAATTGATTTGAGGCTGTTAACTTCAACTTTCAAGGCCTTTTTAAACATCTCTTCACCTAAAATTTGCTGAAGTGTAGCATCCTTAAATGATTTATAATCAGGATACTTTTTCAGTACAAACTTCAGTTGTTCTGCGAGATTATGTCTAAGTGCAAAAGGGTATAAATCGCCCTTTTCATTACTCCAAGCTAATATTGGGTCTGAAAATCCATTCTTATCATAATCATCAACAACTAAGTAAAGTGGCTTTTCTTTTGAAGTTTTGAAACGGCTATTTAAACCATGATTACCTAAAATAAAATCTTGGTCCCCATCATTATCAATATCCACAGCCTCAATAGTATTCCACCACCCTTTCATAGAAGTTAGTGATGTCACCAATTCTTCGAACTTACCATCATTATTAGTAAATGTTCTGATACCCAAATACTCACCCACAACTACTAAATCACTGTCTCCGTCATTATCAATGTCAGAAGTGCTAGCATCGGTAATCATGCCAATTTCTTTAAGAGCAGGAGCTATTGCATCCGTAACATTACTAAAATTTCCCTTTCCGTCATTTTGCAATATATAGCCGCTTGATGGGAATCCATTTTGGAAAGGAATAAATCTTTCACCAACAAACAGGTCAGTATCTCCATCCTTATCATAATCAAAAGACTTAACTACTGAAGTCACCTTATATTTATCAGCTGCAGGAAGCACCTGTTCTGATAGCTCAAATTTCCCGTTTGTATTAAAATACAATTTATCCTTTAATGGCTCTGATACTGCTGAAAATTCTGACCCTCCAGTACATACATATAAATCAAGGTCTCCATCTCCATCGGCATCAAAAAATATTGAACCTTGATCTTCTGACTCACTATCCCCTGCAAAGCTCAAAGAATCTACTCTAAATCCGTTTTTAGTACTAAACACAAGTTGTCCTGAAAATCCTTTTGAACCACCGATGTAAAAATCATCCAGTCCATCACCATTAATATCAGAAACGGCTACTTTAGGTCCTTCTGTACTGCTCATATGATATTTCAGTCTATCTCGGTTAAACTCAACAAACGCGTTCTCACGATGCGAAATATTCACTGACTCAGGGTTAAAGATATTGGGTACCTTTTTAGCTTCCAGAATAGACTTATCGCTCTGATTAATGTTGCTTTCATCCAATAAGACAGTCTGATTAGGAATTACATTTTCCAGATAAGACACCTTTTGAGACGGCCATATAATCTCAATTTTCACCTTCTCACCATTAGGTAAGCCTACGAGTGGTCTGTAGTCCATTGAACTCTGAAACCCACGTGTGGGCTGTTGTTCGATATAAAAGGTTTGGTCACCCTGATAGATTGTAATCTGCGCTCCAACGGCAAAAGTATTAGGGCTCTTACCTTTAAATTCAAATCTGATATAATTGGCAGAATCTTTACGTTGCTGTTTGGCATTATTCCTGTAAATGAATGCCTGCATGTTAACGTTATTGACCACTAAATCCAGGTCACCATCATTGTCAAAATCGCCATAAGCAGAGCCATTAGAAAAAGACCCTTGATCCAATCCTAACGCTTCAGTTTTATCTTCAAAACTTAAGTTTCCATTATTCTTGAACGCCTTATTGCTGATAGGGTTTGAAGGAATAATTTCAATTAACTTTTTATAGTTAACCCTGTTATCTTCAATAACGGACTTGGCTATTTCTTCATTAGAAATATAATTAAGGTAGTCCTGATCCGTAAGATCCTGATAAATACCATTAGCCACAAAGATGTCTTTGTACCCATCATTATCCACATCAAAAATTAGTGCCCCCCAACTCCAGTCAGAGGCCTCAACTCCAGATAACCTGCCTATCTCACTGAAGGTTTTATTGGCATTATTAAGCTGAAAGGTATTTCTAGTAAACTGATGATAATAGCCATTTTTTACATTGTAGCTGTACTTATCAAAGTTCTCAAAGGTAGTTACTGATTTAAGTCGCTTATATTCATCAGGCAGCATTTCAGTCACGAATATATCAGGATAACCATCATTATTGATATCAGCCATATCAGCCCCCATGGAAGCTCCACTAATGGAATTCATGGAATTTGTTAATTGCTCTGAAAATGTTCCGTCCTGGTTATTGTAGTATAAATAATCTCTTTCAAAGAAATCATTTGAAACATAAATATCTTCCCAACCATCTTTGTTCAAGTCACCTATGGTTACACCCAGTCCAAATCCTATGATACTGCCATATATTCCAGCTTCTTCACTTACATCTTCAAAAAACTTTCCATTATATCTTAGTAACTTATCTCCACCCAAAGAGTCTCTTACTCCTCTTTCATTCCTCTCCAGGTTAAAGCTGCCAATTGCCTGATATGAATTATTTAACAGGTAAACATCAAGGTCTCCATCTTTATCATAATCAAAAAATGAAGCGTGAGTACTAAAGCCCTTATCATCTAAATGATATTCCTTCGCACTTTCGGTAAATGTATTGTCCTTATTATTGATGAAAAGCTCATTTTGTTTCTTATCCCCTTCAATATCACCAGAATTACAAACATAAATATCCAGCCATCCGTCACCATTAACATCGGCCATTGAAACTCCAGTTGACCAACCCATTTCACCACCAACGCCTGCGCTTTCGGTTATATCCTCAAATTTAAAATCACCCTTATTTAAATAGAGCCTGTTCTTCTTTTGATTAGATGTTAGATATAGATCAACTAGTCCGTCATTATTAATATCACCTATTGCTACACCTCCTCCGTTATAAAAATTACGGTAAGTATATACATTGAATTTTTCATCAAACTCCAGATTATTGGCAAAGCTAATACCCGTTTGAGTAGAATCTAATAAGCTAAACAACTTCTCATTCACCTGGTTCTGATCATCGTTTTTACAACTAGTAAAACCGATCAACAGAATTAAAAACAACTTTAAAAATCTTCTCATTTTGAACTTATAGAATGTTTAAATTGCGGATGCAATAAATCCTGAACTTTAACGACCACTGTTTGTGTATCTTTAATATATACTAGAACTCGTCTATTTCCGTCTACCTTAACTTTAAGATTAGCTCCCCTAACTTCAGTCTCAATAAACTTATTTCCATTATACCAAGACTCAATCATTTCTATCACTTTTGGCTGCAGGTAATCCGACTGAAGTTCTCTATTCCATGGAGCCCATGCCATGTAACTAAACTCCATATTCATTCCTGATAATTTATCTTCTACATCAAACTCAGGATAAAAAAGCAACCTCATTGGAGTAGGTTCCTCATGGAATAATGAATCCTGAAAAATATATTGCACAGATGAATTGCTCGGACCTTGCGTGACCAATGTTTGCCGGTTTAGCTCCAAGCATCTTTGATAAAACCTTGATCTAGGGTCACCGAAGTTAAGGTCAAAAAGTATAGAGTCAAGCCTTTGTTCCTTCTCCAATTCACGTTTCACTAATCTTGTATATTCGGACTCACAACTCGCAAAAACGAGCATTATCATAACACCACTAAAAATGTATCTCATAGTATTCAACAGCTTCACCATATTTTGAAATAACTAAATATTTTACCTCGCCTAAATCAATTTTTTTAATATCCCTTATTTGACCTGCGATATTTAATGGTACACCATCCTGAAATCTAAATCCATCAGTATTTTCACCTTTGAAGTACCACCCTTTTGAAGCATCAAATCTTCCAAATTGAGGCTTAACATTATATTGATTTCCTCCTGCTATCAAATCTAATATACCATCACCATCAAAATCATCGATTAGCAAGGCGTAAACAGGCGCAAACTGAGCTTGCTGAGGCAAATTTATGGATTCATAGCCATTATCAGTAGACAGTAGCAGTATAGATTCGAGTTTTTTAACTTCAAAAATTTTTGTTTCACTGAGTGTTTTCGTATCAAACAAATCCTCTATGCCCATTGAGGCATAATTCTCGTAATAAATCAATTTCTTTTTCAATAGTGGAAGCTGAGATATGAGCTCATCTTTATCCAAAATAGGATAGTATTTTCCGTTTACCTGAGTACAAAATATTTGTTCAATTGAACCATTACCATCAAAATCATTTACGTACATTCTATCTGATGGCTTAAAAAATGAATTTAAGCCATGATTACCCACTACAAAGTCAGGCTTGCTATCACCATTTAAATCTGCCGTTTCTATAGAATTCCACCATCCTTCTGTGTTGGCGGTAAAGTCATTCCGCTCAAATCCAGAGCCTGTGTTTGTCAAAAATGTAATAGGCATCCAGTCCCCAACAATCACCAAGTCCATTTTTCCGTCTGTATTAATATCTGCGGTTTCAGCGGACGTAACCATCCCAATATCCTTCAGCATTGGAGCATAACTATCAGTAACATCTGTAAAAGAACCTTTTCCATCATTTGCAAAAAGAAAAGCACTGCCACCAACACCATAATAGAATGGGTCAAATCTCTCCCCAATAAACAGATCATTATCACCGTCATTATCGTAATCAAAAGCAACAACCGTACTTGTACTTACAAATGATTTAAACGGCAGTGCTCGAGGAGATTCAGAATAGTTACCTTTCCCATCATTTAGCAATATTTTATCCATTAAAACAGATGATGATGATGGATAAAACCTACCTCCTGAAGCATGATACAGATCTAAATCCCCATCTCCATCAGCATCAAATAAAACACCTTCAGTAGTTTCTCCCTTAGGATTATTCTCGATTTCGACTGTCTTAAAACCCTCTTTATAGGATATAAATAAAGCACCATATTGGTCTTTTCCACCACCAATTATCACATCATTTAATCCATTATTGTCAACATCACCTACCAGCAATTTTGGAGTCTCATTACTATACATCATAGGTAGCAATCTATTGCGGTTAAAGTCAACCATGCCATTTGGACTGTGCTTAAAGGTAGGTGCCTTTTGGTTCTTTTCTAATAAAACTCCTTTACTATTTGACGTAGAGACAAGATATTTTGCTTCGTCTTCTCCCCTCGAAATTTCAATACTTTGATTGACCCCAATATTTTTTCTCTTAGTTATTTCCCCATCAGGCCATACAATTATCAGTGAATCAATATTATCTATCCCCTGTCCTAAACCTACAACCACCTTGTTATCCACGGAGCTTTGAAAGCCGCGAGTCACAAAATTATCAGCAAAATAAGTTCTTCCATTTGCATATATCTTTAGTTTAGTCCCCACTGCAAGTGAGTTGTTATCATTCCCTTTCAACAAAATACTTATGTTCTTATATTGCCCAGAATCTGTATTGTTTCTATAGATTTTTGATAACGAATTGATATTGTTTAGTACTAAGTCCAAGTCACCGTCATTATCTAAATCACCGTATGCACTGCCATTAGAAAAAGTTGGCTCTGAAAATCCCCATCCATCACCCACATTTTTAAATTTAAAATTGCCTTCATTCATAAAAGCATAATTAGCAACAGCAGATGAAGGCATAGTTTCTACAAGGTTAGTAATAACATCCTCCTTGCTTTTTATCATTTCTTTAATGCGCTCATTTGTTGCCTGGTAGGTTAAATAATCTCTATCTAAAAGATCCTTATAAATGCCATTTGCAATAAAAATATCACGTAGACCATCATTATTCATATCAAAAAGCAATGCTCCCCAACTCCATTCTGTAGCCGCTATGTCAGACAGTCGCCCCAACTCAACATAGGTACTATCTGTAATGCTCTTTTGAAGAATATTTCTGGGAAATTGGTTATGATAACCATTATTTACATTGAGTTGATACTTATCCCAATTTTCATAAATGGCCTTTGTCTTTCTTCTACTAAGTGAATCTGGTAACATTTCAGTTACAAATAGCTCAGGTCTACCATCATTGTCTAAATCAGCAACATCAGCACCCATTGACCCCATGCTAATTGACTCGAAATAATCTGTCAAAGATTCTTTAAAGCCACCCTTTTTATCATTTATGTATAAATAGTCTCTTTCAAAAAAGTCGTTCGAAATAAAGACGTCAACCCAATCATCATGATTGAAATCACCAAGAGTTATACCCAGGCCAAAACCAATGCTGCTATTATAAATGCCTGCTTCAGTGGTATAATCTTCAAAATGGCCATTATTATTAATTAAGAATTTATTGCCCCCTCCCTGTTGATCAGAAATATCTCTTTGGTTTTCAATTAAATCATAATTTCCAACAGATTTAATTGAATTGGTCAGAATGTAACAATCCAAATCTCCATCTTTATCATAATCAAAGAAGGCAGCATGGACTGAAAGCCCTTTTATATCTAAACCATATTCTTTTGACCTTTCAGTAAAAGTCAGATCCCCATTATTAATGAAGAGTTCATTACTTCTATTAGGAGTATTAGGGTCTCCAGATTTGCAAACATATATGTCTAGATAACCATCTGCATTAATGTCCACAAAAGTAACACCTGTAGACCAAACCTCAGGGCAGGCCACTCCTGCTGAGGTTGTAATATCTTTAAATTTAAAACTACCTTCATTGAGGTAAAGTTTATTATCTACCTGATTACCTGCAAAGTAGATATCGGAAAGTCCGTCATTATTTATGTCGCCTATAGCAACACCACCGCCATTATAGAAATTACGGTAGGTATAAGGATTAAGCTCCTCTGTAAAGGTGAGATCATTTGAGAAGTCAATATTAGATTGACCGGTAACGTCTGAAAACAAAAACTTAGTTTCTTCAGCCTCCTCTGCACAACCAACTATTAAAAATAAAAAAACCAGTCTAAGGTACTTCATACATCAATAAAATGGCGTCCAATAAATTGGACGCCATTTGCAAATTAATAATGTCTAAACCTAGGAATTAATATCCAGGGTTCTGAGATAATGGGAACGTTTCTGATGCTGATGCATTGATTTGCTCAATCGGAATTGGCATAATATCCAAGTTTGGATCATTATGTGCATCCTTCTCCCACCATGCAGAACCCCACTGATCAAATCTGATCAAATCAGTTCTTCTTAAAGACTCCATAAACAACTCTCTTCCTCTTTCAGCAAGAAAATCTGTTTCTGTCATTGTAGTGAAAGGAGTTGCATTTGCTCTACTTCTCAACTCATTAACAAGCATTGTTCCTGCATTCCAATCTCCTGCCATTCTGCACATAGCTTCAGCTTTGTTTAATAAAACTTCACCATATCTTAGCAAAGGAAAGTCATTATCCATTTCAGGTCCCTGACCAATTTTGAAACTAAACTTACCAAGTCTTGCTCCTGCCTGTCTTGAACCATTAGGGAACAACTCATTAATTTCAGGAGTATAGTTGATAGGAGCTCCATCAGGATCAGCTTTATCAAAAGCTAGATCAAGAATTGGATTACCATCTAAATCAGTTTGAGGTCCAACAATAAAGTTGTTCTCTTTTCTATCATCACCATCAGCGTAAGAATTGTAGAAATCCTCAAGAGTAGAGTATCCGTTCCATGGCTGCTGCTGCAATCTGAAGGTTAACTGACTTGGGTAATGTAAAGTCATTTGAGCGATGTTCATTCCTGTACCAGTTGATTCATCAAATGGTGCAATGAAAATGTGCTCAATGTTATCAACATTGTCAGGAGCAAATACATCAGCATAGCTAGGAGACAATGAATAATTACCAGAATTGATCACCATATCCGCAGCATCTATCGCCTCTTGATACATAGGAGTCCCTGTATATACTTCAGCATTTAAATATAATCTAGAAAGCAATGCATAAGCAGCACCCTGACTAGCTCTACCATAATCAGCTCTTCCAGCCGTTAGGTCAGGAATAGCTGCCAATAATTCAGACTCGATAAAATCAAATGCAGCTGCTCTATCTGTTTGAGCAACATCAGTACCTGGAGTTGTAACAAGCTTGATATTACCAAACATGTCCATCAGCTTCCAGTAAAAATAGGCTCTAAGCATTCTAATTTGAGCAGTACCTGAAGCATCTAATCCGCCATCGGCTAATGCTATGTTACATTGGGTTACACCTCCATAAAGGTCTCCCCATGCTCCATTAATACCACCTTGGGCAGGGTTAAAGTCATGCTCGTGAGTCTGAAGCCAGATACCTCCATCAAACCAGTCACCACCTTTTTGGGTAATAACTGCCTCATCAGAAGAAATTTCAGATACTGAAAAGTAACTACCATGATTGGCAGTGCCGTTTAACACTCTAGTGAATGCAGCAGAAAGGCCGTCATTTGGACTTGATCCATTCACATTATTTCTGATACCAACACCTGGGTTAGCAGGGTCAAAATCAGAAGTAAAATCGCCCTTTATCTCCTCATCTAAGTCCGTACAAGACAATGCCAGTAGACTAAGAGGGATTAAGAATAATGTTTTAAATAAATTTTTCATAGTTTTTATATTTCTATATTATTTATAGTCCTAAGCTTACTCCAAAAGTGAATGTTCTTGCAGTGAAATAGTTATTTCTTCTGTCAATACCAGGAGATAACACGTCAGGATTAGATGTGTCTAGAAATCCACCATTATCAGATGCTCCAAAATCTTGAAGTATTGGCTCAGGGTCAATACCAGTGTAATTAGTAATTACAAAAGCGTTTTGAACATTAGCATATACTCTCAAACTTTTTATGTTACTAGACTTAGCAGTATTAAAAGTATAACCAAGAGTTACGTTATCTAGTTTCAAGAAATTTGCTTTTTCCACATACAATGAACTAAACTGTGCAGAAGTTAATCCATCAACAGCTTCGTCAGTACTAATTCTGTTGTAAGAATTAATTGCACCTGGATCGATTGGCTCGTAGAAAGCTCTGTAAGTATTAACTAAACTATGACCAAATGCACCTCTAAAGAAAGCATTGAAATCCCAGTTCTTAAAAGTCACCTGATTAGTCCAACCTAATTCTAAATCAGGAATACCATTTCCTAACTCTTGAAAATCGCCAGAAGGGTCTAACGCTTGACCTTGATCAGAAATAACTTGTCCATCACCGTTCAAATCAGCAAACCTTGGAGCTCCATTAGATTCAACACCTTCAAATACAGGACCCCAAATTTGACCTATTTCTTCACCTACAGCTGTTCTGATCATAAACGTTCCATTTTGTCCTGGAGCACCTAATTCAGCTCTTGTTTGCTCATCAATAATGAACTCTTCTAAGGTTGTTTTATAAGTACTCAAAACAACTCCTGGAGTCCATCTCACTTCACCAATTGATATAGAATTATAATTCAAAGATAATTCAGCACCTTTTGTCTGTAATGCACCTGCATTTTCAAAACGTGTTCCAGAAGGATATAAATCAGTAGGAACCGCTCTCTCCAAAATAAAGTCATTGATATCTCTAGTGTAGATATCTAAAGCACCAGTAAGTTTTCCACCTAAACCGAAGTCGATACCTAAGTTAATCTCTGACTTTTCTTCCCATTTCAAATCAGGGTTAGCATCTCTAGTGAGTGAAACTTGACCTCCACCTTGGAAACTATAGTTATATAAATCTTGAGCTAAGCCTGAAGGTCCTGGAAGTGATCCTGTAACTCCGTATCCTACTCTTAATTTCAACACATCAACTCCACCCAACTGAAGGTAGTTTTGAAGGTCAACACCAACACCTAAAGCAGGAAAAACACCCCACTGATTGTCAACTCCTAACTTAGTAGAACCCTCTCTTCTTAAAGAAGCGTTGAAGAAGATTGCATTGTCAAAAGTCATATTCACTCTTCCAAAGAAAGCTATAATTCTATTCTCAGGAGACGCACTACTTGAAATGTTTACATTAGCTGCTAATCCAGAAATTCTATCACCAGCAGTTTCAAGCGCGTTTCTTCCTAAAGCATCACTTGGAAAATTACCTAACTCGATGAAAATATCTTCAAATTCGTCTTCTTGAAATGAATAACCAGCAGAAAAATCTAAATTAAGACGATCAAAACCTTTTGAATAAGTCGCATAAGTTTCAAATAAAGTAAACTTGTTATCAGAAGTATATCTTCTTGCAAGACCTCCTCTATTAAAACCTCTGAAAAGAGATGCTCTAGAATAATACTCTCCGTTTAATACATTAGTGTATTGCTGGCCATAATTTGCAGTTACAGAAAGTTCATCTGTAATAGCAAAGCTCATTTGAGTATTAAAATTTAAATTTTTTCTTTTCCCGGTGTTCGAATTTTGATCAATTATTGCAACTGGGTTAAAGTTATCAAATAAAATAGCTTGAAAATACTCACCATTATCAAATCTTATTGGTGCAGTTGGGTTATATAATACTGCATATCTCAAAGCTTCGTTAAACGAGAAATTACTTTCTCTATTAGTCAACGACATGTTAAAATCAACTGTCAATCTATTATCAAGTGCTCTGTGATTCAAACTTGCCCTTGTATTAATCTGATCGAAACCTGATTCTTTCAATACACCTTCAACATTTCTAAAATTAGAAGAGAGTCTGAATGTTGTAGACTCATTACCGCCAGAAACGGCAATGTTATGAACATTTGATACTGCTGTTCTTGTAACTTCGTCTTGCCAATCCGTTACCGCTCCAAGATCATTACCACCAGCAGCGATATACTCTCCTGATTCCATAACAGGTTGATTGTTTAACACCGAAGCAGCAGCAACATATCCGTTATATGTAACTGACACACCACCAGTTCTTGATCCTCTTTTAGTTGTTACCAAAATCACACCTGATGAACCTCTACTACCATAAATAGCAGCCGCAGAACCATCTTTAAGTACGTTGACAGATTCTATATCATTAGGATCCACGTTATCTAGCGAGGCACCGATAACACCATCAACTACAATCAAAGGCTCAGTATTGGCGCCAACAGTAGATATACCTCTTAATCTAATTGTAGAATTTGAATTTGGATCACCACCTTTATTATACACACTCAATCCAGGTACTTTACCCTGTAGCAATTGAGTCGCATCATTAATGTTACCTTTGTTAAACTCCTCTTCGCTAAGAGCTACAACTGAACTGGTAATCTCCTTTTTATCTTGCGAGCCGTAACCCACAACGACAACTTCTGATAATTCAGTTACATCAACTGCTAAACTTACGTCCACTACCCCTCTTGATCCAACAGCCACTTCTTGCGTTGCGTAACCTATAAATGAAACAACAAGTGTTGCTCCGTTCTGAACTGACAGTTTATAATTACCATCAATATCCGTAACAGTACCATTACTGGTACCTTTTTCAACTATGTTAGCGCCAGGAATTGCATCCCCAGTACTACCATCAGTTATTTTTCCACTCACAGACATTTCTTGAGCGTACATGACGCCCGCTG
>NZ_SMLV01000294.1 GCF_009711525.1 Fulvivirga lutimaris | reverse complement strand
ATTGATAATCAATAACTTACGTGGGATAGTCGGCATGACAAACAAATTAAAATTTATATCTAAAAAAATAAAGCAATATGAATTTAAGTAACAATACTATACTAATAACAGGTGGTTCAAGTGGAATAGGGCTTGAAATGGCCAAAGAATTTTTAAAGAGAAATAACAAAGTAATTATTACTGGACGTAATGCTGAAAAATTGCAAAAGGTAAAAGATAAATTAGAAGGAGTGATTACCATTCAAAGTGATGTAAGCAGTCCTGAAGAAATAAAAAAACTATATCAACAAATAGAAAAAGACTTTCCTGAGCTTAATATTTTGATTAACAATGCGGGCATTATGTGCACCATTAATTTACAGGATCACAAACTATCTGATGATGATTTAACCAAAGAATTAGACATCAACGTTAAAGGAACCATTTGGATGAATGATGCTTTTATGCCTTTATTAAAAGGAAAAGATAATGCCGCTACCGTAACTGTGTCTTCAGGTTTAGCATTCATGCCACTACCTATTTCACCTGTATATTGCGCTAGTAAAGCAGCCTTACATTCCTACACACTTTCATTAAGAGCACAGTTAAGTAATACTACAATTAAAGTATTTGAACTTGCACCTCCTGCTACTGACACAGAGTTACTATCTCAGTTTCACGAAGAAGATATGAAAGGTTCTACCCCTATGCCATTAAAGGATATGGTAGCTGCATTTTTAAAAGGTTTTTCCAAGGACAAACACGAAATATGCCCGGGGCAAGCCAGCCAATTAAAATTTATGAGTCGTTTCTTCCCTGGTTTTATTCTTAAAGTATTAAGTAAGCCAGTAAATAGAATGCATAAGGTCGGTTGAGTTGTAGGAAAATACACTTAAATAAAAATTCAATTCGCCACAATGAGTGAACTGACTAAAGTATTTGTGGAGGATATTAAAGATCTTCATGATTGGCTCAAAAAACATTATCGTCAAAACGAAAGCGTTTGGCTGGTAAAATGGAAAAAAGAATTTGGGGAAGCATATATCAGCTATGATGATATGGTTGATGTATTGGTAAGTTTTGGATGGGTTGATAGTTTACCTAAGAATTTAGACGATGAAAAAACCATGCACCGCATTTCGCCAAGAAATCCGAAGAGCAACTGGTCTAAGGTGAATAAGGAAAGGGTTAACCGCCTTATAAAGGCTGGTAAAATGGAATATCCTGGATTGAAAATGGTAGAAATAGCCAAGAATAATGGAGCATGGAATTTTCTTGATGATGTTGAAAAGCTAATTATACCCAAAGACTTAGAGAAGGAATTTAGGGCCAACACTAAAGCGAAGTATTATTATGATCGCTTTCCAAATTCTTCCAAAAGAAATATTCTTGAATGGATAAAAAACGCCAAACAAGATGCAACAAGAAAAAATAGAATAGCTGAAACTGTTACTCGAGCTGCTGAAAATATCAAAGCCAATCACCCAAAAGGTCGAGACGTTGGACCAAAAGATGACTAGATGAAAGTTGCGTTAAACTGCCTTTTTTTTCAAATTATGCGAATTACTAATTGAAAATAGAGGACTAATAACCCTATAATCTTTGTCATAGACATAAGTATGTTTCAGTATGGCAACGATACATCCGCTATGCTATTGAACGACTAAAATTAAGGAATTGAACTATTCCAGATTTGCAATCTGAAACCTTGAACCCATTAGGTCTACAAAACTATTACACTAAGTAAGTCATCCCGTATACTTAGGCCAGAGCTTCAGCATAGGCAGCAGGGATTTTTGCCATAATTATTGGATTAATGACTCCAGGGGTTTATTCCAATTTGTAGCCGTAATAAGCGTTTAATAAATACAATACGTTCACCAGCGGCCCAACTAATATTGCCTGTTGCCAAGTAATTAATCCTATATAAGTAATTATAAAGACAATAAATGCAATTGACGCAATGGCAATGCCTACATATCTCAACGTAGGGTTAAGAATAGTATCACCAACATACAAATAAACCATCCCTCCTAAGAAAAAGACATTACCTAAAACAAAAGTTGATGTTGCAATTTGATTTACTGCCAGACCTACCTCCAAAGACGCATTTTCATAACCACCAATCATTAGCGGGTATGTAATCAAAATAATAAATTGACCAATGGTGATAATAACCCATTCCATCTTTCTTAAATGTATTGCAAAATACAATGCACCAATGGTCATCACTGTCATAATAAAAAATTCAGCCTTCCAATGAGTCCCATAGATGGCCCAGTTTTCATTAATGTAAACTAGTCTATCAGCAAACACTTTTGGTGATTTACTCTGCAAGGCAATGTAAATTGCAATGGTAACGTTTACCAAAATAGATCCTAAAGACCAGCAGATTTTAGCAAATTTCATATTATACCTCTTTTAGTTGTTTCAGTTTTCTTTTGTATCGAAGTGCTGCTATTAATGGGATTAAGGCAATCAGTAAACCAAAAAGAAGTCCTTTCATTGTGAACTTCATAGTCTGACTTGTATCAATATCATGTCTATGATTCCAGATCTCAACTATTTTCCCATTCTGTATTCTAAACACATTTATAATCGGAATTTTACTTTCACCGATAGCTATTCTTCCCAGCAATGTTTTAGGTTTATAGTTGGCCTGCCATCTAGTAACTACCATATCACCTTCTACTACTTGATAATCTATCGTATTATTCCACTCACCATTCTCCCAAAAAAAATCAGCTGTATTTTTCTGTTCAATTGCCGGTTCGGTAACGCCTTTTCGATCTCCTATATCATGTACTACATAGGTATCCGCTACATATTTGCTATAGTTATCAGTATTATTAGTAAACCATAAATCTTCATAAAAATCCATTGCAATTTTTCTATTCACAGCTTCAATGCTGTCATTTTCATGAGCATTAGTGCTCAAATTCAGCAACATCATAAATAGTATTAGTATCTTTTTCATAGCGAGTAATTTATACGCCAAGATCGTCATAAAACATCCTGGACATTATTGCTAAAAGACATACTTTGTATTGCTAAAAGCCCGAAATTTTAACTATAAATAGTTCGAGGGCAGTTCGTTAAAGTACTTTTTAAAGGCAGTGGTAAAATTTGAAGGGTGGGAATACCCGAACTCATAACTAAGCTCTGTTGGAGTTTTCCTTTTAGTAATCAGTTCGTCCTTGGCATATTCCATTCTTATTTTGTGATGATATTGAATAGGAGAACTGCCGAATAGTTGCTTGAATAATAATTTGAATTTGGTGGTACTCATACTGGCCAAACTAGCAAGAGTCTCTATATTGGGCACATCTTGGGTCAAAGGGTTTCTCAACGTAGCTGCCGCCATAAATAAGCTTCTTACATCACTAATGTGTATATTAGCCTTACCTGCCTCAGATTTTCTTCTTTTTAACTTAGAAGTAAGCTGAATAATAAAGTCAAGACAGTGTTTATGACAAATAAGCTTATTTTCCATAGAAGCAAGTGCAAGCCTTAGACTTTCTTCCAATTGATAATCTAAATCTTCATAGGATAGCTTTTCCTCAAAGCTCAATTCCTCTTGAAAATAAAAGTTGATAAACTCTTTATGAAAGCGGAACGAACAAACATTCACGACCTGATTCGCTTCAAATTGTGTCGTAATTTCTATCCCTGGTCCATAGATCAATACACCTATGGGTGCATGTCTATGAAATTCAATATCCTGATTATCTACCTTTTTGACCTGCTTTAGATCTGCTAGATTGATGTGGCACAGCACCCAATCCGAATCATCTGAATTAATAGATTTCATCGAATAGGTTACATTTTCACTACAGTTTGACCAATGATAGAATTGTAATTTAGATGGGAATTTCAAAAATTTCATGGTGCCGGTACCACGGTGCTTTGGTGTGTGATATACCTTGTCCTGATCTGTTGGTTTCATTTCAAAGAAACTTATAAACTGATCAGCTAACGGCTCATGAATTTTAATCTCAATTTTCTTCACCTATCTAATATAATGATGTATGCTCTAAATTCTTATAAGTCCTGCGAACTATTAGATTATGTCATTGCTATTCCAGATTTGCAATCTGGAAATAGTCTCGTAGGATCTGTGATCCGTTCTTATAAACGGATTGAAATCCCATGAATTCCTAAGGAGTTGGAAATTGCAATGAGTAATAAGTCTCAAATTACATATAGTAGCGATACTATTACCACCAAATAAGTCATCCCGCAAGTGATCTTTGCCATCAGTACAATGAATCTAAATTGTGGCAAAGATACCTCCATTCCACTTTGGTATAACCTATATTAAGAAGACTCCTTTCATCTAATCATTTCTATATTCGATGAGCCGCAGAACCAGATGATGCACAACAGCCGAATTTGATCAATGGTATTTATTTCATTTTGGAATGCATTATCTTTCTACTTTAATCATTAATTACCCTCATGGCCAGCAAATTCAAGTTACCTGTAATCATTTTATGGATCTTCACATGTCTTTATATCACTCCGCTGAAGGCACAAAATCATTTAGAAAGGTTCAATACCGTTGATGTTCAGCATTATAAATTTGATATAAAACTTTCTGATGCTACTGATGAGATTGAAGCAAAGGCAGACGTAACTATTGAGTTTAAGAAAGCCGTCAGCAGTTTCAATTTAGACATTATTAAAAAGCAGGCCGATGGCAAAGGAATGGTGATCAATTCAGTTACAGAGAATGGCATAGCGGTAAACTTTAAACATGAAGGCCAAGCCCTTACTATCAATATTAACCCTACCAAGACAGGAGAAAAAAGAACTTACACGATTACTTACAAAGGTGTTCCTGCGGATGGACTTTATATTTCTAAAAACAAGTACAACGAACGCACCTTCTTTGCTGACAACTATCCTGACAGAGGTAAAAACTGGCTTCCGCTGGTTGATCATCCGTCTGACAAGGCAACTGTAGAATGGATAGTGACGGCTCCTAACTATTATCAAACCATTGGCAATGGACTGCTATTAGAACAGAGTTATGTTAATGATGATATGGTGATGTACCATTATAAAATGGACACGCCTATTTCTACCAAGGTCATGGTTTTTGGAACTGCAAGATTTGCCGTAGAGCATAGTGGTGAGCTAAAGAACATCCCAATCTCGGCCTGGATTTACCCTCAGGATAAGGAAATGGGTTTTAGCGATTTCTCCAAAACAGCTTCTATACTCGATTACTTTATTACACATTTTGGTCCTTATCCATTTGAAAAACTGGCCAATGTGCAGTCTAAGACCAGATTTGGCGGTATGGAAAATGCAGGCAATGTATTTTATGGAGAAAAACTCATCAACGGAACAGGTAGCATTGAAGGCACCCTAGCTCATGAAATTGCCCACCAGTGGTTTGGTAATTCAGCCACGGAAGGCAGCTGGCACCACCTTTGGCTTAGCGAGAGTTTTGCTACCTATTGTACCGATTTGTACTGGGAGCACCAATATGGTCGTGACCCTTTTGTGGAACGGATGAAGTCTGAAAGACAAAAATACACGGACTATGTGCCCACCAACATGGTGCCTATTATCAATCCTGTAAAAGATGATTTTCTGCAATTGCTCTCGCCATTGACTTATCAAAAAGGTGCTTGGGTGCTGCACATGTTAAGACATGAAATTGGTGATGACCTTTTCTGGAAGGGCGTTCGCAGCTATTATGAAAATTACAAATACAGCAATGCATTATCAGAAGACCTTCAAGGAGTTATGGAAGAAATATCGGGTAAAGACTTGAGTCCATTTTTTAAGCAGTGGCTATATCAGGCCGGGCATCCGCAATTGGATATCAATTGGAGTAATGAAAAAGAATACATGGAAATTGAAATCAGGCAAACGCAAAAAGCAAATTTATTTACATTTCCTGTTGATGTTAAAATGACTTTTGAAGATGGTAAGAGCAGAACAGAAACCATTGATATTTCGGAATTACGAACCAATGCCAGATTCATGACCACAAAAAAAGTGGTGCAGGTTGACATTGATCCAGATACGTGGTTACTTCATGAAGTAACTTCAATCAAGCAAAATGACTAATACAAATCGTAAAAGAGGAGCCTATTTTGTTCTTGCAGCAAGTGTTATTCTACTTGTATTTAATTTGGTTGAGACCAATTTCAATAAGGGCACTTGGTACATGGGGCCGCTGTCCAACATTCTATTAATAGTTTCTATGATTATAACACTTAGGGAGATTAAGAAACAGGAACAAAATACTTAAAGCCCTTCGCTCAATATTCATTAATCAGAATTCGTTAGTTTTAGTATAACTAACATCCTAGCCTATGAAATGCCTGCCTGCATTGCTTTTCGTTATCACAGTATTTTCAAGTTGTACTACGATCTATTTTGAGCACCCACAACCCAAAGGTGATCCTGCATTAAAAGGTTTCCCAAAATCATTTCAAGGTGCTTATTTCGTCAAAGACGGTGCTCTGACAGACACGCTTTTTGTTGAGAAAGATAAATTCGTCTATCCGGAGAATTTTAAGAAAAGTCTGCCCTTAGCTAGTTTGGATACCATACCAACAATGCGCATTGCTGGCAACCTGTTATATGACGATACTGTGCCTATTGATTATGGAATTCCATTCACGGAAAGTAATGACTCAATTCATTACGACATCACTATAAAAATGGATAAAAAACTCTCGGAGGTTCTTGTACTCAAAAAGTTCGGGAAGCTCTTGGTGCTTAATGAGAAAGAAGACAAGAAGGATTATTGGAATACGTACCTTATAGAGAAATTAAAGAATGGAAATTTACAGGTATCTGCTGTTGGTAATTTTAAGCCAGAAGGTGTAGAAGACAAGAAAGGTAACTTTGACGGAGAATTAAAAGACTTTTATTCAATCACCTCATTCACTCAGCTAAGTGACGACTCCTTTCTCATCAATCCCGATAAAAAGGCCTTCCAACAATTATTTAATAAGGATTTCTTCAAGAAGGTAGAGGTTTATGAGAGGGTGAAGTAAACACCATTTCATCATCTCGGAAATTTTATTAATATATTTCAGATGTATAAAATTGTCCGTGATCTCCCAAAAACTTGATTAATGAGATACCGGATAAATAAAGGTTATTAAAAGTTAAACCTTTATTTTCCGGCATGACGACTTGTTTGATCCGACCATTCCTTTGCTATTCCAACAATTAAAAGGCATTTTTAATGTACTTAACTAATCACTTAATACCAGTACATGTCGGCACGACAAGATGCACTTCAAATTTTTCAGGCAGCAGTTAAGGCCGTACAGCCCTCCTATTTGTTGCCACAGCACATCAAATTAGAAGAGCAACAACTTACAATTCTTGGTGATGAGATTACGCTAAAAGAAACCAACAACCTCTACGTTATAGGTGCTGGAAAAGCTGCCGCTGCCATGGCCGTGGAAACCGAAAAAATTTTAGGTACTCATATTAAAGATGGAATAGTTACCACAAAATACCATCATAGTCTTCCTACCAATCACATCAAAATCATTGAAAGTGCTCACCCGGTACCGGATGACAACTGTGATTTGGCGGTAAGGGAAACCATAAACCTGCTAAGGAATACAACTGAAAATGATGTAATCATCTGTCTGATCAGTGGTGGAGCTTCATCGCTGTGGTGCGATGTGCCATCAGGGTTAATCATGCCTGACTTGCAACAAACCTTTGATCTTCTTCTCAAATCGGGGGCTGAAATACAGGAAATGAATACGGTACGAAAGCACCTTTCCCAGATCAAAGGAGGGCAGCTACTGAGACATACTAAATCAAAGGTTTATTCATTGATTATTAGCGATGTGGTAGGTGATGACATCAGCGCCATTGCCAGCGGACCAACCGTGCCAGACCCATCAACTTTTGCCGATGCAAAGGCTATCTTGTCTAAATACAGATTAATAGACAAAGTGCCTGAAGGAATTATCAACCATATTGGAAAAGGGATTGATGGAGAAATATCAGAAACACTTAAAGCTGATGACTCATTGTTCAACAATTCAAAAAGTAAAATAATAGGCAATAATCAGGTGGCTTTGGATGCTGCAAAAGCAATGGCTAAGGACTTAGGATATTATGTAGAGGAGAATTGTGAATTAATCACTGGAGATGCTGTAGAAGAAGCGGCCAAACTGATGGAAAAAGCCAAAAACTATAATAGTGCTAAACCTGCTTGTCTACTGCAGGGTGGTGAAACCACTGTGATGATTACGGGACAAGGCAAAGGCGGAAGAAATCAGCATTTTGCATTATCAGCTTTGAAGCAATTTTCAGAAGCAACCATCCATATCACCATCTTAAGCGGTGGAACTGATGGCACTGATGGCCCCACCGATGCTACCGGAGCCGTAGTTGAGATTAGCTCGTTGCAAAAAGCTGAAGATCAAAAACTAGATATCAATAAATATCATAGAAATCAGGATGCTTATAACTTCTTTAAGCAAACAGACGACCTTATAATCACAGGCCCGACACAAACCAATGTAATGGACGTGATGTTCGCATTAATTCAATAAAATCTAAACAATGACCTCACCTTTCTATCTATTATTCCTTCTTATTGCCAGCATAGCTTTTATTGTTTGGAGTACAGCCTACAAAAAAATGAACGCCTTTTTTGCGCTGTTATTAGCTGCATTTGGTGTAGGGCTGCTCAGCGGTTTGCCTATTGGCGAATTAGTAGAAATGTTGAAGAAAGGTTTTGGCTCTACCATGGAAAAGATAGGCCTTTTGATTATTCTGGG
Source organism: Fulvivirga lutimaris (assembly GCF_009711525.1). Taxonomy (GTDB): domain Bacteria; phylum Bacteroidota; class Bacteroidia; order Cytophagales; family Cyclobacteriaceae; genus Fulvivirga; species Fulvivirga lutimaris. The sequence goes on along the minus strand of NZ_SMLV01000294.1, from coordinate 2,409 downwards.
CACCACACTTGGTATTATTCTGGAAAAGACCGGAGCTACTTCAAGCATGGCCAATAGCATCTTAAGAAGGATGACCGAAAAGAATGCACCTGCAGCTATTGCACTAACAGGCTTCATCATGGGTTTCCCTATTTTCTGCGATTCAGGATTTATCATTCTTAGCGGGCTTAATCATTCTTTAGTTAGGAAAACACATTTCAAAATGCCTGTAATGGCAGGTGTATTGGCCACTTCATTGTATGCTGTGCATTGTCTTGTGCCTCCACATCCCGGAATAACGGCCGCTGTAGGCACTGCTGGTGGAGAATTGGGAAGAGTGATGCTTTGGGGAATGTTACTGGCGCTTCCTGCTGTAATCATTGGGTATTTATGGAGTATTTGGCGAGGTAATAAAATGGATCATTCTGAGCAAGACCCTAATCATATTGATCATGACACGCTTGATCTGCCCTCTCCACTTTTATCATTTGTTCCTGTGGTGCTACCGATTGTGTTAATCGGCCTAAATGCTATGTTACAGCTGAATTATACTGCTACTGAAATGAGTGCGAACACATTATTGAAGATCATTTCATTTGTTGGAGACCCAGTTATGGCATTAGGAATTGCTGTCGTGGTATCTACTGTTTTAATTAAAACCAAACACAAAGAAGATTTTAAACACTGGCTCACAGATGGTGTAGACAAAGCCGGGATGATATTAGCAATATGTGCTGCTGGAGGTATGTTTGGTGCTATGCTCAAGGCCACAGGCATTGGCAGTAATTTGGGTGAGATGTTGAGTGGTTTATCTTTAGGCATCTTCTTTCCATTCCTGATAGCAGCCACATTAAAAACCGCACAAGGCTCCACAACTGTAGCTGTAATAACAGCGGCTTCTTTGATTACTCCTCTTTTTGCAAATCTTGGTTTAGCCTCGCCAATGGGCATTACTCTTGCTATTTTGAGTATGGGCGCTGGCAGTATGATGATCAGTCACGCTAATGACTCCTATTTCTGGGTCATCAGCAGATTTTCGAATATGGATACCAGCACCACTTTAAAAGTCTACAGCATGGCCACGCTTATTATGGGAGTATCTGTTCAGTTGATTATTTGGCTGTTGTTTTTAGTTTTGGCCTAATGGCGAATCGATTAGTTCATATTCTAAATGGTGATGCTCTAAAAAGCCAGGTAGAAAATTGGCTTGCAGGCGAATTAATTGTTGCCAGGGAATGCCTTGTGGATGGTGATGATTATGGCACAGATATAGAGTCCCTTTATGCCTGTCGAGCTAAATTTATTAGCTCCAATTATGAAGGCACTCAGCCTGAAGACTATTATAAAAAGACTGTATGTGAAATTGAAAAGATCAGAGCATTAACCAGCCAAGATGAAATTATGCTTTGGTTTGAAGACGATGTATTTTGCCAGGTTAATTTTTGGTTCTGCATTCACCTTTTATATCAAAATGGGGTGCATAATCTATCACTAGTCAGACCGGAGAAACATACACAGTACGGATTTGGTGGACTGCAACAACCTGAGTTAGAAATTGCCTTAAAGAACCGTTTAGAATTGAATCACCAGAAGGAGATTGCAGCACTTTGGGAGATGTTTAAAGCAAGAAATGTCAATCATCTAAATAAAATGGCCGTGTTCTTTAATAATGAATACCCATTCATCTCGAATGTGATAGATGCCTTTATCAGGAGCATACCTACTAAAGATAACCCCGGAGAGCCAGTTATGATTTTGAAAGAGATAATGAAAGACCTAAACACACAGGAGTTCTCTCCCATTTTTAGAGAATTTAGTAAGCGTGCCCCTATCTATGGATACGGTGACCTGCAGGTGAAGCGGTTATTGGATAAATTAATATGAATTATTGATTATAATATTATAATTTTTAACTATATTACTTAAGTCTAAATATTAGACTAACGCTATATTCAGTATAGCTCAATTTAATACTTATGAAAAAGTTATTGGCAGTTGTTCTTTTTTGCTTGAGCTCTCTTAATTCTTTTGGTCAAACAGATAAAGGCACTTTTCAAATAGGCATTAGTGGATTGCCAATATTTTATCCTGACAACACAGAAGAAACAGGATATTCAATAAGATCCAATCTTGGATATTTCCCAGCCAATAGATTTTCAATTGGTTTAATGCCTTTTGCAGGTAAGGTAGAAGACATGAAAGCTTTAGGTGCAACTGTTTACTTCAGGTACTACTTATCAAACAATCATATATCACCCTTCTTTGAAGCTGGGGTAGGGTTTGGGAATTTAAAATATGATGACTACCCGCAGTATAATGGAACGATGAATGCTTTTAACATTGGTCCTGGAATCCATTATAACTTTAAAAACAAATTATCAATTGAGCTTCTGGTGCAGTATGCAAGATTGAAAAACATAACTTATCCCG
>NZ_SMLV01000319.1 GCF_009711525.1 Fulvivirga lutimaris | reverse complement strand
TTGACAGCTAGAGTTCTCACACTCTTTTCAGATACCCTGATTTTCTTTAAAATTTTAAGAGGATTTAATTCTATAATATTAAAATAGCCATCAGCATCTCCCACATATAGATGATTTTTATAAGAGGTGACATCGAAGATAGCCGCATCTGTAAATTTCAACGAGCCAACTTCTTTTTTATTGACCCAATCAATAAAATGCATGCCATCATAATTGTGGCCAACAGCCAGAATATTTGACCCATCGATGAGATGTAGTCCGTAAATAGAATTAGGCAATTTCGCAATCAGCTGACCATTATCCGGATTTTTCAAATCCCAGCTCACTACCATGCCATCACCTGCCCCGGAAAAAAAAATATGATCAAATTGTGACCTCTCTAAAGTGTAGATGCTATCCTTGTGGCCTGTGTAAGTTTCAAGCTTACTTACTGTTACCTTATTCATGAAGAGGTTGCTAACAATTATTGGTTAATTTTATGACAAAGAAGCAAGTTATCATTAAGTAATCAAATGCCGCTGGATAAAATAGAGCAAATAAACCCTTCTAGATTAGTGGGCATCTGGCATATCTCAGAAAATCTGGATCAGTTGCTTCAACTTATCTCCCTAACGGAAGCGCAACTTGCCGAAATGAATCTGTATAAGGTTGACAATAAAAAACTTGAATGGCTTAGTGCCAGAATTCTTATCAAGTTAATGGCCGCGCAATTTGATAGCCAGTTTGAAGGCCTAATCAAAGATGAACACGGCAAACCCAGCCTCAGAAACAGCACTTACCAAATATCATTGAGTCACTCGTATCCTTATGTGGCGGCTATCATTGATAAAACCAAAGATGTAGGTATTGACATTGAGCAGCCCAAAGAAAAACTGCAAAGAGTAGCTCATCGGTTTCTTTCTAAAACAGAGCTTGAATTCATCAAAGATGATACTACCATGCTCTGCAAAGCCTGGTGTGGAAAGGAAACATTGTATAAAATATATGGTCAACGGGGGCTAATTTTTTCTAAGAACCTCTTACTTGAACCTTATGATCATGCTAACTCTGGCACAATTACTGGTAACATCATAGTTAATGGTAGCACAAAAAAACATAAATTAGAATACAAAGTGACTGAGGATTATGTGCTCACTTACAATGTTTCTTAAACTACTGAATCATGAAAAAACTTGTGATTATATTGATATCAATTCTGGCTGCTGGACACGCTTACGGTCAAAATGTGGCTGATTTTTCCTTAACTGATGTTAAATCTAACTCAAAGACAGCTTTAAGTGATTTCAAAAGTAAAAAAGGAGTCGTTGTAATTTTCACAAGTAATGTGTGCCCTTTTTCTGTTTATTATGAAGGTCGAATTACTCAGCTGGTTTCTGACTATTCCAGTGATATTCAATTCATATTGATTAATAGCCATAATGATGAAAAGGAGTCTGAAGCTGAGATGAAAAACAAAATATCAGCCTGGGGCATTAACATACCTTATCTCTCTGATAAAAGTGGAACTGCTAGGAAAACATTTGGTGCTAGGAAAAGTCCAGAGGTATTTCTATTAAAACCAAGTGGTAGCGGGTTTAGTGTTTTTTACAAAGGTGCTATAGATAATAATCCACAGGTAGCGTCTGATGTAAAAGAAGCTTACCTAAAATTAAATATTGAAAATCTGATAGCCGGGCGTGGCGCTACTAACCCGAACACCCGACCTATTGGCTGCGCTATAAAGTAAGGCTAGTCTAAACCGCTAATGTCTCCATTGGAGATACAATGAAGTAGTGTCTTTACTTCTTCGCACTTATTATGGTCGCCAATTTTATCAAAAGAGTTCATCAAATTTCTTAACGTTCTTCTGATAATTTCGGCATTATCACATGGTTGAAAAAAGCTTTCCTGAGGGTTAATTCTTAGCTCAGCAACATAATTATCAATATCATCTTTCGAGAAAATTAACCCTCTATTAAATGCATTGATATAAAACTGCTGATGTGTATCATCAATATGAGTAAGTATAAAAAGGTTCGGAAGGTTAACACCATGTATTGGCATCTTCAACTTCTGAGCCACCAGCATATAGACTGCGCAAAGCGATATAGGGTTTCCCTTTTTCGACTCCAGCACCTGATTAATCATGGAGTTACTAGGCGAATGGAAGTTTTTAGTATTTGCGCCAAACTTCAGTTTGCTGAATAAGACACTATTCAGAATCTTAACCTGATCAAATGGATGTGCATCTGGCTTAAACTCAAGCCATGCCTCATAATAAATTTGTTCTAAGTCCTGCTTTAGCTTGATGTATTCTAAATCTGGGTATTGATAGGTAGCTACAAGCCATAGACCCTTTAGTAAATCATCTTGCTCATTATCTAACCACTCAACAAGTCTATCCTGAAGCAGCTCAAATTGTAAAACATGAATTAAATCCTCAATCCTGCTTTGTACTAGAGGATTAAGATTGCTTTCCCACTCCGTTTCAAGAAAAGGGATAATTTCTTGTCCCAGCGATTTTATTTTGTCTTCTACATGAGAAATGATACCCCCATCTTCATCATCTAATAAAGATACCAATGCCTTTAATTCACTGTCTTTCAAATGCTAAACGTTAATGCCTACAATTCTTGAATTTAATTTACTACGCTTTAATTTCCAATTAAAATTAGGTCTGGATTACGCCAACATTAAATTTATCCACTGGGGCATGATTGGCAGCTTCAATCCCCATGGAAATAACCTTACGTGTCTCAAGAGGATCGATAATTCCATCTACCCAAAGCCTTGATGCTGCATAATAAGGGCTTAATTCCTCATTATACTTATCAGTGATTTCTTTCAAAAGCTTTTCCTCAGCTTCAGGTGTAATCTCTTCACCCTTGGCCTTAAGAGTTGCTACTTTTATTTGCAGTAATGTTTTAGCAGCCGAAGCACCGCTCATTACAGCTATTTGGGCTGTTGGCCATGCATAAATAAGTCTAGGGTCATAGGCCTTGCCACACATAGCGTAGTTTCCTGCTCCATAAGAGTTACCCATCATTATAGTAAACTTAGGGACGGTCGAATTGGCCATGGCATTCACCATCTTAGCACCATCTTTAATAATACCACCATGCTCAGCTTTACTGCCTACCATAAAGCCACTCACATCCTGAAGGAAAACCAAAGGCACCTTACGCTGATTACAATTCATAATAAAACGGGCAGCCTTATCAGCAGAGTCTGAGTAAATCACTCCACCCATCTGCATCTCTCCTTTTTTGCTCTTCACTACCTTCCTTTGATTAGCCACAATGCCTACAGCCCATCCGTCTACCCGGCCATAACCACATACAATAGTTTGCCCATAGGCCTTCTTGTATTCTTCAAAATCAGAATCATCAACTAACCTTTTAATGACATCAACTACATCATAAGGCTTTACTCTGTCTTCAGGGATGATGCCATAGAGATCTTCTTGTTTTTCTTTTGGCAATGAAGGTTTAATTCTATCAAAACCTGCTTTATCAAAATCACCAATTTTATTAAAAATGGACTTTATATAATCGAGGCAAGCTTCATCATTATCAAATTTATTGTCAGTAACACCTGATATCTCACAATGAGTAGTTGCACCTCCTAGGGTTTCATTGTCAATGGTTTCCCCTATAGCCGCTTTCACCAAATAAGATCCAGCTAAAAAGATTGACCCCGTTTTATCAACAATCATGGCTTCATCAGACATGATAGGCAAGTAAGCCCCACCGGCTACACAGCTCCCCATAATTGCCGCTATCTGCACAATGCCCATAGATGACATTTTAGCATTATTTCTAAACTGTCTACCAAAATGCTCTTTGTCGGGAAAAATCTCATTCTGCATAGGTAAAAACACCCCCGCACTATCAACCAAATATATAATTGGCAGTCTGTTTTCCATAGCTACTTCCTGTGCTCTAAGGTTCTTCTTAGCAGTTATTGGAAACCAGGCCCCTGCCTTTACAGTCGCGTCATTAGCCACGATAACACATTGCCTGCCTTGCACATAACCTATACCAGTAACCACACCACCTGATGGACAGCCACCTACATCCTGATACATTCCATCACCAGCAAAAAGTCCAATTTCAAGAAAATCACTATTTTCATCTGTTAGATAATTAACCCTTTCCCTTGCAGTCAATTTTCCTTTTTGATGCTGAGACGCTATCTTTTTCTCACCTCCCCCCAACATAGTCTTTTCTGACTTTACCTTGAGTTTATAGATTAACTGTTTTAGGCTATCCTCGTTTTTGTTGAATTCGATGTTCATTAGAAATGGATGTTCCTTTTAGGTATAAAACTTGATTAATGCAATTTCAAACGATTGAAATGCGAATGTGCAATTTTAAAGATATTCAAATGAATATGTAAGTATTAGTAAAGATATTACCTAATGCCGGTAAATAATAAATGTCAGACTTTCTTAGGCAATATTAGACCTATACTGGCCAGGAGAATTCTCAAATTGCTTCTTAAAAACAGTAATGAAATGTGAAAGGTTTTCGAAACCTGAATAGTAGCATATTTGGCTAACAGAATAATCAGTATGCTCCAACAAATGTTTTGCTCTCTTTAGCCTCTGCTGAAGTATATATTGAGCAGGAGTTACTCCTAATTCTTCTTTAAACTTTTTGAAAAAACCTGCTCTACTCATGCAAGCCTTATTGGCAATGTGCTCCATTTCCAGCTTTTTATCAAGATTAGATTTTATATAATAAATGGCGTTTGCCAAAGGATTTTTAGCACTAAGGGCTTTATAATCTTTCTCAAAAATTATTCGAGCCTGCGTCTGCATCAATCGAACCAACATCTCCTTGAGCGTGAGGTCAATTATAATGTCTTTGGACTTACCCTCTTCATATCTCGAAATTTTCAACATGCGATTGATGGTATCGGCCAATTGCATATTATTAATGAGATGAAAGGTCTTTGAGTCTATCATCCAGCTTTCACTTTGCATCACTTTAGGATGATACTCATTCAAAAGATCCATAGTTGATTTAATTAGATCTCTTGAAATTTCCAAAGCTATACATTGAGTAGGATTGCCAGAGGCTGCTTCAGGAAAATCAATTTCCATATTTTCACCAGGGGCAACAATGACTGACTCCCCTGGGAGGTAATCAAATCTTGGTTTACTATCAAGCTTCATCACCTTCTTACCTTGCAGCATACTGGTGAGTACAAAATCATTAAATACCAGATTGACATTGAGAGCCTTTTGATGCGTTTCAAAGACATTCATTTCACAGGAATCAAATGAAAAAGCTGTTCTGTTCTCTACAAGAGTAGAGAGCGAATGTTCATTTGTTAGCTGTACTGCATCAATTAAATATCCCATAAACTGATCCGATATAGTATCTAAATATACACAATAATGAAGACAAAAAAGATGTTTAGATGCTCAGCAAACGTTTGTAGACGCTGAGCAAAGTTTTCTGATAATATAACGCTCAAATTGATATTCAATTGAAAATTTAAATTATTATGGAAACATTAGAAAAAATATCAAAAGCCGTTGATCGGCCTTCTTTCAAACCACATTACGACCATTTCATTGGCGGTAAATGGGTAGCTCCAAGTAGTGGTGAATACTTTGACAATATAAGCCCAGTAGACGGGCAAGCCTTTACTAAAGCAGCAAGAGGTAATAAAGCAGATATTGATCTAGCGCTAGATGCCGCCCATAAGGCATTTCCTTCATGGTCAACCACACCAGCAGCAGCAAGAGCCAAAGTTCTACTTGATATTGCGGATGTTATTGAGAAGAATTTAGAAATGCTAGCCAGAGTGGAAACCATTGACAATGGCAAAGCACTTAGAGAAACACGTGCAGCTGACCTGCCATTGTGCGTAGATCACTTCAGGTATTTTGCAGGTGCTATAAGAGCAGATGAAAGCACCATGTCAGAGCATGATGCTAATACTATAAGCATTAATCTTCAAGAGCCACTAGGAGTTGTAGGACAAATAATTCCGTGGAACTTCCCGTTACTAATGGCAACCTGGAAGATTGCTCCAGCTCTGGCTGCAGGCTGCTGCACAGTAGTAAAACCAGCAGAACAAACACCTACGAGCATTATGGTACTTATGGAACTGATAAAAGATATCGTTCCAGCAGGCGTTTTGAATACCGTAACGGGTTATGGCCCTGAGGCTGGTAAACCTCTTGCTACCTCTTCAAGGGTTGCTAAAGTTGCATTTACAGGAGAAACCACCACAGGGAGGTTGATTATGCAATATGCAAGCGAAAACCTAATTCCTGTTACAATGGAACTTGGAGGCAAATCGCCCAATATTTTTATGAAAAGTATTGGTGATGCTGATGACGAGTTCTTTGATAAGTGTGTAGAAGGTGCAGTAATGTTTGCCTTAAACCAAGGTGAAGTATGTACCTGCCCCAGTAGGATATTAGTGCATGAAGATATCGCTGACAAATTCTTAGCCAGAGTTGTGGAAAGAACCAAGGCCATAAAAATGGGGCATCCATTGGCTGAAGACACAATGATGGGTGCTCAGGCATCAAATGATCAGTTTGAGAAGATCTTATCATATCTTGATATCGGCAAACAAGAAGGGGCTGAAGTGCTATGCGGTGGCGAAGCTGCTAAACTAAACTCCGGCCTGGAGAATGGATATTATGTGCAGCCAACTGTGTTCAAAGGTCACAATAAAATGAGAATCTTTCAGGAAGAGATTTTTGGGCCAGTAGTAGCAGTTACCACATTCAAAACCAATGAAGAAGCTATTGAGATCGCTAATGATACACTTTACGGTTTGGGTGCAGGTCTATGGACAAGAGATTCACACGAAATTTATCAAATACCAAGAGCTATAAAAGCTGGTCGTGTTTGGGTGAATTGTTACCATCAATATCCTGCTCATGCACCATTTGGAGGATATAAAAAATCAGGTTTTGGTAGAGAGAATCATAAAATGATGCTGGATAATTACCGCCAAACTAAAAACATGCTTATTTCCTATGATAAAAATAAATTAGGATTCTTTTAGCAGACGAAGTTAGGATAATAGTCAGCTCGGCATCTCTATTGAACCGAGCTGATTTTTTATTAATTAAATGATAGAAAATGGATATAAAAAAAATATTAATTACTGATGCAGCAATTGAAGTTGTTGACCAATTGAAGGACCGATTTGGCCCTTTGATGTTTCACCAAAGTGGTGGATGCTGTGATGGATCATCTCCAATGTGCTTTGAAGACGGAGATTTTAAAATAGGAGACAGTGACATTTTACTAGGCAACATTTATGGTTGTCCATTCTACATGTCAAAAGATCAATATGAATATTGGAAACATACCCAGCTAACACTTGACGTAACTTCTGGCCGTGGTTCTAGCTTTTCATTAGAGATCCCCATGGGAGTTCGTTTCCTAATAAGATCCAGACTATTTACTATGGACGAATTGGAGTCACTTGAAAAGGAAAGTTAAGTAGCTAAAACTAGTTGCCTTTTTTTGCAGCTTTTCTTCTATCCCTCTCAATCTTCTTTTTACTCTTACCAAGTGGAGATAAAAAGTGTTTTGGATTATTATTAAAATGGATCAGTAATTTATCCAAATTCTCAACAGCCTGATTCAAATTAACATAAAGAGAATCTTCGTTAATCAATTTACCCAAAGTACCTTCGCTTGTTGAGAAATGTTCAATAGCTACTGTCAATTGTTCAAGAGCTTTATTAGCACTTTTAACTGTTTTATTTAGCTCTACTGCTTTTAATGAATCCGTTAGAGATTGGAAATTATTCAGGATAGGATTTACCTTACGCAATGTCCCTTTAAGCTCAATAGCCAGTGAGTTATAACTGCTCATCACCGAATCTAGATTTCTTCTAGTACCTACTATTGTTGGTTTCAACTCAGCAGATGCTGCTTTAAAGTCAATCAATATACTATCTATTCTACCCCCTGTTCCTCCAAGCTGATCAAGAACTTGGTTAATCTTTTTAATAGTGGCCTCAAGGTTATTAGCCACCGGCTGAGCACTTTCTGCTAAAATATCTGCTATGCCTCTATCTAAAACGGCTATTAATGTGTCACCGCCTTCCAGTGGTTTGGCAATATTGCCCGTAAAAATGGAAATAGACTTATTACCTAAGAAGTCACTATTTAAGGTGGCCTTAGCAGAATCTCCAAGTACTATATCACCATTGATATCTAACTCAACCAGTACTTTATTTGCATCATTCTGCAGCAAACTAATTTTGCTAACTCTCCCTACACTAAAACCATTGATCATTATAGGGTTAGAGACATTTAGGCCATCAACATTTTGGTAAATAGCATAGTACTTATCATTAGAAGAGAAAAAGTCTTCCCCTTTGAGATAATTGAATCCTAAATAAAGGATGGCGATACCTGAAACCATGAATAAGCCAACCTTCAGTTCCTTTGATATTTTCACATGAATTAGTTTAAGGATTCAATTTCGTTTTTATAATCTCTGAATGCTCTGAATATTCCTGATGCGATGTTTCCTTGCACGGATTCGCTATTTAATTCTTTCTCTTCTTTGGGGTTGGTAAGATAACCTATTTCTACCAAAACACTGGGCATTGAAGTTCTCCAAAGCACCCAAAACCCTGCTTGTTTAACTCCACGACTTCTTCTGCCAGCCCTTTTTCCAAATTGATCTTCAATTTGACTTGCCAAGTATAAGCTATTTTCGATGTATGCACTTTGACTTAACGAAAATAAAATTTGAGATTCTGGAGAATTAGGATCGAACCCTTCATATTTCTCTTCATACCCATCTTCATACAAGATCACACTATTTTCTCTTTTAGCTACTTCAAAATTACCTTCCGTTTTATGAGCTCCCATTACATAGGTCTCAGTTCCATATATAGTGTTTTTTGATACTGCATTAGCATGAATTGATATAAAAACATCAGCATTATTCTTATTAGCAATAACCGCACGTTGTTCTAATTCAATAAAAGCGTCTTTATCTCGAGTATAAATTACTTTAACATCAGGTAAGTATTCACCAATGTAGGAACCCACTTTTTTGGCTACATCCAGAGCAATATCCTTTTCTTTGCTAATATCGCCATGCGTACCAGGGTCATGACCCCCATGACCGGCATCAATGACAACGGTTTTTACCTTAAAATCAGATTTCCTAATTGTATTGGATGAGTTTAGCAAGGTAATTGCTAAGAGAACGGCAATGATGGCAATATTCTTCACATTCTTTCGCTTCTTCAAAGTTATTACAATAACTTTACACAAAATTGTAAATTTTTCTCTAAAACCGAAAAATAGGCCATACAAATTGAAGTCCATTCTCCACGTCAAGTACGGTTTTTTGCTTGTTTTAGGTACATTTTTCATAAATCAGCTATACGCTCAAAATCCGGAAAACAATATTTCTGTCAAAGATGGAATAATTGCTGATAATGATTCCTCTTCTGTCAATAGAATATCAAATGATTCTACCAAATTACCTATCGACACTTTAAGTATCGCTGGCGATAGTACTTTACAAGATTCTACCAAAACCAGAGAAATACCAAAAGGCGATATTGAGACAACTATCAATTACTCTGCCAGAGATTCTATTAACTTCTCGGTTGCTACCAAAATTGTACGGCTGTATGGCGATGCTCAAATTACCTATGGAACTATTGAACTTGAAGCAGACCAAGTGGAAATCGACTATACCAAAAACACCATTAATGCCAACGGACGAACAGACACATTAGGCCGTCAAGTGGGCACTCCTATTTTTAAAAATGGAAGTGAAGTATATGAAACTAAAGGTATGACCTATAACTTCAAGACTGGAAAAGCTAAAATCTCCGAAGTCGTCACTCAGCAAGGTGAAGGTTATTTGCATAGCGATGTTGTATTTAAGAACGCAAAAAATGAATTGTTTAGTATAGATAATTCATACACAACCTGCAACTTGGAGCACCCTCACTATAGAATTAGAGCAAGGAAAACTAAAGCTATTCCAAATGATAAAGTTGTGGCGGGCCCTGCAAACCTAGAGATTAATGATGTTCCTACACCCTTATGGCTGCCTTTTGGCATGTTTCCATCAAAAAGAGAATCTTCTTCGGGCATTTTAGTACCAAAATATGGTGAAGAAAGTAGGCGTGGTTTTTTCCTTAGAGGAGGTGGTTACTTTTTTGATGTAAGTGATTACTTTAAAGCTACTGTAACTGGTGATTTGTATTCTAAAGGAGGGCATGGGATTAATTATTCATCTGCTTACAAAAAGAGATATTCATTTAATGGAAATATTAATTTTAGTTACACTCAAATAAGATTAAGTGATCAAATTGAGGACCAGTCCAAGCAAAATGACTTTAGATTGACTTGGAGTCATAACCCAGAATCGAGGGGCAATAGTAGGTTTAGTGCAAATGTAAATGCAGCAACAGCAACCTACAATCAAAACAACTTCCTTGGAGTTAATGGTGATCCCAACAACGCCAGATTTGACAATACAACGAGGCAGTTAAGTTCTAATGTATCATATTCTAAGACCTTTGGTAATAGCCCCTTTACACTAGGTATAAGTGCAAGGCACAACCAGGATGTTAGAACACGAGATGTAGATCTACTACTTCCATCGGTCACATTAAATATGGGGAATATTTACCCGCTAAAAAGTAAGACTGGTTCAGGTTTAGGAATAACAGACAAGCTAAATTTAAAGTATACTATGGTTGGAACTAATCAAGTAACCAACAATCTTGGACGTATAAGTAAAGAAACTCCAAGTCAAGATAGTATTGCGCCATTCGATTTTAATAATTTTAGCACCTTTTTGAAAAATTCCAGAAATGGTATCCGTCACTCTATACCGATGAGTACGTCCTTTAAGATGTTAAAGCATTTTACAGCAAGTCCTTCTGTAAGCTACGAGGAGAAGTGGTACTTCAAAAAGCTTATATGGGACTTAGATCCTGATAATCCAACAAGAGCTGTAGTTGTAGATACATTGGATGGTTTTAACAGAATTTCAACCTATAATGTTGGGACGAGTATTAACACAAGGCTGTATGGTACATATTTCTTTAAAAAGGGAAGTAAAATACAAGCCATTCGACATGTTATGAATCCTAATATATCATTAGGGTACACCCCGGATTTTAGTGATGAGAAGTTTGATTACTTTCAAAGGTTAGAAACTGAAGAGGGCGAAGAGCTGCTTCAGTCAAGGCATCAGGGCTTTGTATATGGAGGTGCTAGTCAGGGAGAAAGTGCATCGATTGGATTTTCCTTGAGCAATACGTTTGAAATGAAAGTCAAAACCAAAAAAGACACAACTGGCAAGGCAGAAAAAGTATCTTTACTAAAAAACTTTTCTATTGGAAGCAGCTATAACTTGATTGCTGAAGAGTTTAAACTATCAAATATTAGCCTCAGGGCTAACACTTCAGTTTTTAACAATAAGCTATCAATTAATTTCACCAGTACAATAAATCCTTATGTTTACATATTAGATAGCATTGTAACTAGTGATACTGGTGTAAAAACAGTCTATGATAGGAGAATAGATAGATACGCCTGGAATAATGGAGATGGGCTCGGGCAGCTGCAACAGGCAAATATTGCATTGAGTACAAACTTAAATCCAAAAGCCAGAAACAAAGAAAATACAACGAACGAGAAAATTGAGGAGTCAAACTTAAATGAAGCGGATAAAGCATTTTTGATCAACAATCCTGACGCCTATGTTGACTTTAATATACCCTGGAGTTTAAGAGTGAGCTATAGTTTAAATTACACGAAACAAGGCTTTCAAGAATCAAAGACAACTCAAACTCTTAGATTTTCAGGCGATTTTTCTCTCACAGAGAAATGGAAAATTACTTACAATTCTGGCTATGATTTTGAAAGCAAGGAATTAACGACAACACAGTTCGGCATTACAAGAGATTTACATTGCTGGCAGCTAGATTTCAACTGGACTCCTTTTGGTGTTTACCAGAGTTATAGCTTTTCCATTCATGTAAAGTCCAGCCTACTACAAGACCTTAAAATTGATCGAAATAGAAGTTTCTTTGATCGCTAATTAAGATACTATCCAATTCTTAACCTCTTCTAAATCCGGATTTTTAATATCCAATTTCATTTTCTTCCGCATACCACAAACGTCATTAAAAAGCTTATTTGCATTAGCTTCTTTTAACATATCGACAGATGTGAAGCCTAGTTTTTGAATAATTGGGACAAGTTCTTCTCTTACACCTATTTTTACAAAGTCAGCAGCCGAAGCCATTTTTGGTTTATTCTCCGGTTTCATCTGAGGAAAGAATAAAACATCCTGTATTGAGTTTGAATTAGTCATGATCATGCTTAACCTATCAATACCAATTCCAAGTCCAGCTGTTGGTGGCATACCATATTCCAACGCTCTCAAGAAATCTTCATCCAAAGTCATGGCTTCTTCATCGCCTCTTTTGCCAAGCTCTAGCTGCTCCTGAAACCTTTGTCTCTGGTCAATCGGGTCATTTAATTCTGAGAACGCATTACATATTTCCTTACCATTGGCAATCGCCTCAAACCTTTCAACCAATCCTTCTTTATCTCGGTGCTTTTTAGCAAGAGGCGACATTTCGATTGGGTAATCTGTTATAAATGTTGGCTGAATCAGTTTGCCCTCACATTTCTCACCAAAAATTTCATCTATCAACTTACCTTTACCCATGGTGTCATCAACAGGCACATTCAAATCTTTTGCGGTTTTGCGTAATGCCTGTTCATCCATTTCGGAGATATCGATACCCGTAAAGTGTTCAATAGCTTCGAACATTGTATATCTCTTCCAAGGTCTCTTGAAATCCAGAACATTGTTACCCACCTGAACCTCAGTAGTTCCATGAAGATCAAGTGCCACTTTTTCAATCATTTCTTCCACAAGATTCATCATCCAATTGTAGTCCTTGTAAGCAACATAAAGCTCTACTTGGGTAAATTCAGGATTATGAAACCTTGACATCCCTTCATTCCGAAAGTCTTTAGAAAATTCATAAACCCCGTCAAACCCTCCGACTATAAGCCTTTTTAAATACAGCTCATTAGCAATTCTCAAATAAAGAGTCATGTCTAATGAATTGTGATGTGTTTTAAACGGCTTGGCTGCTGCTCCGCCATATAAAGGCTGGAGAATTGGTGTTTCTACTTCGAGGTACCCTTTTTGATTGAGGTAGTCTCGCATGGAGTTGACAAGCTTTGTTCTTTTGATAAAAGTCTCCTTAATATCTCCGTTTACAATAAGATCAACATATCGTTGTCTATATCTCATTTCTGGGTCAGAAAAGGCATCATGCTTCACAACGTTCCCTGATTCATCTTCTGTCTCCTTAACCACGGGCAGTGGTTTCAAAGATTTTGTCAAAACCTTAAGGCTCGTAACATGAATGGAAGTCTCTCCAGTTTGCGTGGTAAAGACATAACCTTTAATGCCAATGATATCTCCAATATCTAAAAGCTTCTTGAATACAGTATTATAAAGAGTCTTATCTTCATCAGGGCAAATGTCATCTCTACGTAAGTATATTTGAATTCTTCCGGTAGAATCCTGGATTTCGGCAAATGAGGCCGAACCCATGATTCTACGACTCATTATCCTACCTGCAATTGAGATGTTTTTATAATCAATCTTTCTACGTTCATAGTTTTCCAAGATTTCCTTTGCTGAAACATTAACCTCAAATGGTTCCGAAGGATATGGATTAATGCCTAACTCTTCAAGCTTTGCTTTGGCATCTCGTCTAACTATTTCCTGTTCACTCAATTGCATAGATCTATATTTTTTTCTTAAAGCCGCAAAGATAGTTTAATCTGACTTTTTTAATAGCAGAATGTATTATTGTCTAATGTGGAAATAACAAAAATTATTCATGTAAGTTTTGGTTACCAAATAACACTTAAAAGTATCTAAAATAC
>NZ_SMLV01000333.1 GCF_009711525.1 Fulvivirga lutimaris | reverse complement strand
TAGTAGCTCTGCGAAAATTTACTATCGCATAAATCATCGACCTCCATATTTTTGAAAAAAAACTTCCTATTGCATTAAATAATTGCCTAAGATCGATTTCATCCTCTGAACTTTTATAATTTTGCTTGTCAGTCATATTTTCAAAATTTCGAGCAAATGTATAAAATTCAAGTGAAAAAATTTGATCTTGAAGTTTTCAATAATTACTATGAATAAAAAAATTGTCGTTACAGGAGGGGCCGGGTTCATTGGATCTAATCTAGTGGAGTACTTGCTTAATGATGAGAGATTTGGCTCAGTTAGGGTTATTGACAATTTATCCAACGGCTATTGGAGTAATGTCTCAGAATTTGAATCACATCCAAAGTTTGAATTCTTTAAAGAAGACATTTGTGATTATGATAAAATGCTGGAGTTGACTAAAGGTTTTGATTTAATCTCTCATCAGGCTGCTTTAGGCTCAGTTCCAAGAAGCATAGAAAATCCTATGCTTACAACCAAAGTGAATATTGATGGAACAGTGAATATTCTACATGCTGCAGTCGTTAATAATATCGAAAGGGTTGTTCTTGCATGTTCATCTAGTACCTATGGAGATAGTACCATTTTACCAAAACAAGAAGATAAAATAGGTAACCCTTTAAATCCATATGCCATAACCAAGTATGCTGTAGAACAATATGCTGAAATATTTCACAAGTCCTATGGTCTAAATTATGTAGGATTGAGGTATTTTAATGTATTTGGGCCAAAGCAAAGTCCTGATAATCCATATGCAGCTGTGATACCGTTATTTTGCAAAGCATTTATTGATGGGAAGTCTCCTAAAATTAATGGTGATGGAGAAACGACCAGAGATTTTACATATGTCGATAATGCAGTTCAAGCGAACATACTATCTTTGCTTTGTGAAGAAAGGAAAGGATTGAATACTGTTTATAATGTTGCTTGCGGTGAGCAAACAACTCTAAATCAGATGGTAGATTATCTCAGGAAAATTTCATTTAAATCAATAAATGCAAGTTATGGCCCAGAGAGAATAGGTGATATAAAACATTCAAAAGCAGATATATCTAAAATAAGAGCTATGCTTAATTATGAACCAAATGTTTATTTTAACGATGGTTTGAGGAGTGTTTATGAGTGGTATAAGAATTATTACAAGAACTAAAAAAATGGAAAAAATAGCGATTATAGGATTAGGGTATGTAGGACTGCCGTTGGCTGTTGAGTTTGGCAAAATGGTACCAACTATTGGTTTTGATATCAATAAAAAAAGGATTGAAGATCTAAAAAAAGGTGTAGACTTCACAAAAGAAGTAGAAACTAGAGAATTCAAGGAAGCTTCACAACTCAGCTTCACAATGGAGATCAGTGATCTTTCAGAGGCTACCATATTTATTGTAACTGTACCAACACCAATAGATGACTATAAAAACCCTGATCTTACTCCTTTATTAAAAGCAAGTGAGACTGTTGGTAATATATTAAAAAAAGGTGATGTTGTTATTTATGAATCCACAGTATTTCCTGGTTGTACAGAAGAGGTTTGCGTTCCTGTCCTAGAAAAATACAGTGGACTAAAGTTTAATGTTGATTTTTTCTGTGGTTACTCACCTGAGCGCATTAACCCAGGAGACAAACAACACCGTCTACCAACAATTAAGAAGGTAACTAGTGGTAGTACCATTGAAATTGCAGAGAAGGTAGATCAACTTTATAAAAAAATAATAACGGCTGGCACTTTTAAGGCTTCTAGTATCAAAGTGGCAGAAGCAGCCAAAGTAATTGAAAACTCTCAGCGCGATTTGAACATTGCTTTTGTTAACGAACTGGCTCTTATTTTCGATAAAGTTGGTATAGATACTCATGAAGTTTTAGAAGCAGCAGGTACGAAATGGAATTTCCTACCTTTTAAGCCAGGTTTGGTAGGTGGTCACTGTATAGGTGTTGACCCTTACTATCTTACGTACAAAGCACAAAGTCTAGGGTATACCCCGCAGGTCATTTTGGCTGGTAGAAGAATAAATGATAATATGGGAATACATGTTGCTAATAAGGTCATTAAGTTGATGGCCAATAATGACAACCCTATAAAAAATAGTAAGGTCCTAGTTTTAGGAATCACATTCAAAGAAAATTGCCCAGACATTAGAAATAGTAGGGTGATTGATGTGATAAAAGAATTACAAGGATTTGGCATCAATGTGGATGTTTATGACCCAGAAGCCGATAGTGAAGAAGTAAATGAAGAGTATGGGGTAGAATTGATTACTAAGTTGGAACATAAGTACAATGCTATCATATTAGCCGTAGGCCATGATGAGTTTAAAAAACTTGAATTTGATAAATACAAGGATTCGAAAACAGTAGTTTATGATATAAAAGCCTTTTTAAACCCTTCAACCATTACGGCTAGACTATGAAAGGCAAAATACTCGTAACGGGTGGTGCGGGTTATATTGGATCGCATACATGTGTTGAGTTAATCAATGCCGGATATGAGCCCATTATAATTGATAATTTTAGCAATTCAGAAAAATTCGTTTTAGATAAGATTAAACAAATCACAGGTAATGAAATAACCACCTACAACATTGACTGTTGTAATTTGGAGTTATTAATTAATTCTCTTTTAGCTGAAAAAATAATAGGATGCATCCACTTTGCTGCTTATAAGGCCGTTGGAGAATCCTCAAAATTGCCATTAAAGTATTACCATAACAATATTGCATCTACAGTAGCTATACTATCTTTTTTAGAGAAAATTAGTTGCCCAAACTTTGTCTTCAGCTCATCCTGCACAGTATATGGTCAACCAGACATATTACCTGTTACGGAAAAGTCACCTATCAAACTAGCAGAGTCACCATATGGTCGCACAAAACAAGTGTGTGAAGATATAATACACGATACAGTCAAGGCAAATAAAACGCTGAAAGCATTTGCACTACGTTATTTTAATCCAATTGGCGCTCATCCATCAGCGTTAATAGGGGAATTACCCCTAGGCACCCCTAACAACCTTGTGCCATATATAACACAAACGGCAATCGGAAAAAGAGAGCAACTAACAGTATTTGGTAATGATTATGATACTCCTGATGGAACATGCATCAGAGACTATATTCATGTTGTTGATTTGGCCAAAGCTCATGTAAAAGCAATGGAAGAACTGCTGAGAACCAAAGAACCAATATTTGACTGTATCAATCTGGGAACAGGAAAAGGCAATTCTGTTTTGGAAGTAATTGAAACATTCGAAAGAGTAAATGATATTAAATTAAACTATAAAATAGGCCCAAGGCGTGAGGGAGATGTTGAAAAGGTTTATGCAGATACCTCTTACGCATTGAATAAACTCAACTGGAAAACTGAGTTATCCTTAGAAGCTGCATTGCAAGATGCCTGGAAATGGGAGTCCTCATTAAACTAAAAATAATATGAAAGGAATTGTTCTAGCTGGAGGATCTGGCACAAGGCTTTATCCTATAACTAAAGGGGTATCAAAGCAAATATTGCCGATTTATGATAAGCCTATGATTTACTACCCCTTGTCAGTATTAATGATGGCGGGAATTAGTGAAATTCTAGTTATTTCAACACCAGACGATATAGGCACTTTTGAAAAATTATTAGGAGACGGGTCAGATCTAGGAATTAAATTATCATATAAAATCCAGCCGTCGCCCGATGGCTTAACACAAGCGTTTCTGTTAGGTGAGGATTTCATTGGTAACGATTCAGTGGCACTAGTTCTAGGGGATAATATTTTTTATGGTTATAATTTCTCCAAAACATTGAAAGAAACTGCTCAGTTGACTAGTGGCGCCACGGTATTTGGTTATTATGTTAGTGATCCTGAACGTTATGGCGTTGTAGAGTTTGATCATAATAAAAAAGTTGTTTCAATTGAAGAGAAGCCGGAGAAACCGAAATCACATTATGCAGTTACTGGATTATATTTTTATGACAATAGTGTTATAGAAAAGGCCAAGTTAGTTAAGCCTTCTAAAAGAGGGGAGCTAGAGATCACAGATCTTAATAATATGTACTTAAAAGAGAAGAGTCTAAATGTGCAACTCTTAGGAAGAGGTATGGCGTGGTTAGACACCGGCACCCATCGTTCGCTTCTACAAGCCTCTAACTTTGTAGAATCAATTGAAGAAAGACAAGGGTTGAAAATTGCCTGTCTTGAAGAAATAGCGTTCAATATGGGTTATATAAATCAGGAACAACTCATTCAACTTGCTCAACCACTTTTAAAAAATAACTACGGCCAATATTTAATAGCTGTGGCCAAAGGATTGAAATAATGAATATTATCTCCACTAAATTTGAAGGGCTTTTCGTCCTCGAACCAACTGTTTTTGAAGATCATAGGGGATTTTTCATGGAGAGCTATAATAGTAAGTTACTTTCCAATCATGGAATCAATCATTCATTTGTTCAGGACAATCAGTCTAAGTCAACTTACGGGGTGCTTCGCGGACTACACTTTCAAAATCCTCCATACGCCCAGACAAAATTGATAAGAGCACTTTCTGGTAGTATTTTGGATGCCGTTGTAGACATAAGAAAGTCCAGCAAAACCTATGGGCAGAGTTTCAGCATTGAATTATCTGCCAAGAATAAAAAACAATTGCTTGTACCGCAAGGATTTGCGCACGGTTTTTCAGTATTAAGTGACACAGCCGAGATTTTGTATAAGTGTGACAGTTACTATAATAAGCAATCTGAAGGTGGGCTTATATATAATGATGATGCCTTTGGTATTGATTGGGGCATCCCTGAAAGCAAGGTAATCCTCTCTGAAAAGGACAAACTGAATATTCCTTTTGCAGAGTTTAACTCAAAATTTGATTAATGAAAGTATCAGTAACTGGAGCAAACGGGCAATTAGAAAGTGAAATACGATTCCTATCATCAGAATTTTCAACTAGGGCTAATAGACCAAAATATAGTATTTTGGATAAAAGTAAAATTGAGTCCACTTTCAATCTCAATATTAGTAGATGGAAAGATGGCTTGAACAAATATTTAATAGAAATTCAATGATATGAAAAATTTATTAATAACAGGCGGTGCCGGATTCATTGGATCACATGTGGTAAGGCTATTTGTAAACAAGTATTCTAATTACAAAATTATAAATCTAGATCTATTGACCTATGCGGGAAATCTTGAGAACATTAAAGACATTGAAAACGCAGACAATTATAAATTTGTGAAAGGTGATATCTGTGATGCTGAATTCATCTTAGAATTATTTCAAAAAGAAAATATTACCGATGTCATCCATTTAGCGGCAGAATCTCATGTTGACAGATCTATTTCAGATCCCTTCAGCTTTGTAAAGACTAATGTTTTCGGAACCGTAACACTTCTTAATGCGGCAGCTAAATGCTGGAAGAAAAATTTGTCTAATCATATTTTTTACCATGTTTCGACTGACGAAGTTTATGGCTCCTTGGGAGAGGAAGGCTTTTTCTTAGAAAGTACACCCTATGACCCACAATCACCATATTCAGCTTCTAAGGCAAGTTCCGATCATTTTGTTAGGGCATGGGCTAATACTTATAATCTTCAAGTAAAGATCTCCAATTGCTCAAATAATTATGGGCCGAATCAGTTTCCTGAGAAGTTATTGCCACTCATGATTAACAATATAAAAAATAACAAGCCTTTACCCGTTTATGGGCAAGGTGAAAATATTCGCGATTGGCTTTTTGTTGTTGATCATGCAAGAGCTATCGATGATATTTTTCATATGGGGAATATTGGAGAAACATATAATGTTGGAGGGTTCAATGAGTGGAAAAATATTGATATTGTTAAGTTACTTTGCACCTTAATGGATAAAAAGCTTGGAAGGCCAGAAGGTGAATCTGCAAAGCTAATTACTTATGTAACAGATAGAGCAGGACATGATCATCGCTATGCCATAGATGCCAGCAAGATTAAAAATGAACTGGGGTGGGAGCCTTCGTTACAATTTGAAGAAGGTATGAAGAAAACTGTAGATTGGTACTTAGAGCACCCTAACTGGTTAGAACATGTGACTTCTGGTCAATATAAAGACTATTATAAAAAGACCTACTTAGTGAAATAAATTACATGAAGCACCTTTTTATCTTTGGAACACGGCCGGAGGCCATTAAAATGGCACCACTAATTAAAGAATTTCAAAAAGATGACGCTCAAAAAGTAGTAGTTTGTGTAACAGGTCAGCATAGAGAAATGTTGGATCAAGTTCTCAGTTTCTTTGATATCAAGCCTCATTATGATTTAAACCTAATGTCTCACAATCAGACTTTATATGACATCACTGCAAAAGCTCTTCTAGGATTAAAACCAATATTGAATAAGGAAAATCCAGATAATATTTTTGTTCAAGGGGACACAACCACGGCATTCGTGGGAGCGCTGGCAGGTTTTTATGAAAAAATAAGAGTTTCACACATTGAGGCAGGGTTAAGAAGCCATAATTTGAATTCACCATTCCCTGAAGAAGGAAATAGAAAACTGGTAGGTCACTTAGCAAATTATCATTTTGCACCTACAAAAATGGCGGTAAATAATCTTAAACTTGAAGGAATAGTTAACAATGTTCATCAAGTCGGAAATACTGTTATAGATGCACTATTATTAGGTTTAGATATTATTAAGAAGCATGGAGAAGCAACTTTTGAAAAGCATTTTGAAAATATTGATTTTTCGAAAAGAATTATACTAGTAACAGGGCATAGAAGAGAAAGTTTTGGTCATCCTTTTGAAAGTATGTGTAGAGCAATGAAAGAAATTGCAGTAAATTATCCAGATGTAGAGTTAGTTTATCCTATGCATTTAAATCCTAACATAAGGGTTACAGTTAATGAAATTTTAAACGGTATAGATAATGTTAAATTAATAGAACCATTATCATATCCATATCTAATATGGTTAATGAATAAATCATATTTTGTACTTACAGATTCAGGAGGAATTCAAGAAGAGGCACCTTCTTTAGGAAAACCTGTATTAGTAATGCGGGAAGTTACCGAAAGGCAGGAAGGTATTGAAGCTGGAACGGCCAAATTGGTGGGTTCCGATTTTGAAAAGATTGTTGGAGAATCAAAACTACTTTTGGATAACGAAGCATACTACCAAAGTATGGCAAATGCTATTAACCCTTATGGAGATGGCACTACCAGTTTGCAAATTTTAAATTTTTTGAAGGATAATATCTAATGAATAAAAATACCAAAGTGGTCATGATGGGGTTAGGGTATATTGGATTGCCTACGGCTGCATTGATAGCTAGTAATGAGATATCTGTATTGGGAGTTGATATCAATGAAAATATTGTTAAAACCGTCAACAATGGAGAAATACATATTGTGGAACCTGCCTTGGACGGTTTGGTAAGACATGATGTTGAGCGGGGATACCTAAAAGCAGCGATTAAACCAGCAAAAGCTGATGTTTTCTTAATCGCAGTACCTACCCCTTTTAAAGGAGACAAACATGAACCCGATTTAAAATTTGTAGAATCTGCTACCAGAATGGTTCTTCCATTTCTGTCAGAAGGTAATTTATTTATTATTGAGTCTACTTCTCCAGTCGGTACAACAGAGAGAATGGCAAGACTTATTTTTTCCGAAAGACCTGAATTAGAAGGTAAAATTTATATAGCGTACTGTCCCGAAAGAGTGTTGCCAGGCAATGTGATTTATGAACTAAAAAATAACGATAGAGCTATTGGTGGAATTGATGAAGCTTCAACAAAAAAGGCAGTCGAGTTTTATCAACTTTTCATAACCGGTGAGCTGTATCAAACCAATGCTCGCACAGCTGAAATGACTAAATTGGTTGAAAATGCGTCCCGTGATGTGCAAATAGCTTTTGCTAATGAGCTATCTATGATTTGTGATGAAGCTGATATTGATGTGTGGGAACTTATAAAACTGGCAAACAAGCACCCCCGTGTGAATATACTTCAACCTGGAACTGGAGTTGGGGGACATTGTATAGCAGTTGATCCATGGTTTATTGTTTCCGAATTCAAGGAAAAGGCAAAAATTATCAGAACTGCGCGTGAAATCAATAATTACAAAACGGAGTGGGTTATTGAGAAAATCAAAAATAAAGCTCTTGAATTTGAATTAAATGAAGGACGCAAGCCAATAATCGCTTGTCTTGGATTAGCATTTAAACCAGATATCGATGATCTTAGAGAGAGTCCTGCTTTATATGTAACAGAAAACTTAATTAATTATGGATTCAATGTAATGGCCATCGAACCTAATATCACATCTCATCCTAGTATTAAGGTCAGTAATTTAAATGAAGCAATAGAATCTGCTGATTTATTTGTTCTTCTTGTTAAGCATAAAGGGTTTGAAAATGCCGATTTGAAAGATAAAATAGTTTTAAATTTGTGCGGAATAGCCAATAATTGGTTGAATTAAGCTTTTATTTGCATAAATATAGGTGGCTTTCAGGTATTAAAAGCAAAAATGAAGGTAACTCATATTTGAATACCTTGAAGCAGATCAGATTTGCTTTCAGCGGGTTTTAAAATCACAATGATTATAACAAGTTAAATGAGAAATGTAGAAATACAAATGGTGGACTTGAAAACTCAGTATCACCGATTAAAGTCTGAAATAGATGAAGCCTTAAATAAAGTAATTGAAAATGGAATATTTATACAGGGACCTCCCGTAAGCAAATTTTCCTCAGAATTATCTGAATATTTAGATTGTAAAAATGTAATTCCATGCGCTAATGGTACAGATGCTCTCCAAATAGCAATGATGGCTTGTGGCTTCAAACCCGGAGATGAAGTTATTGTACCTGCATTTACCTATGTTGCCACTGTAGAAGTTATTGCGTTGCTAGGTCTCGTTCCAATATTTGTTGATGTCAATGAGAA
Organism: Fulvivirga lutimaris; assembly: GCF_009711525.1. Lineage (GTDB taxonomy): Bacteria > Bacteroidota > Bacteroidia > Cytophagales > Cyclobacteriaceae > Fulvivirga > Fulvivirga lutimaris. Next base: position 6,887 of record NZ_SMLV01000333.1, on the reverse strand, counting down.
TGATTTTAATATAAACATTGAGGCATTAAGTGAATCTATAACTGAGCGTACTGTAGGCATTGTACCTGTACATCTATTCGGACAATGTGCCGATATGGATAAGATTATGGCAATAGCAGATGAAAATAACTTAAAAGTAATTGAAGATACTGCTCAGGCTATAGGCTCAGTATACTTTCACAAGAATGCAACAACTCAATTTGCAGGAACTATTGGAGATATTGGGACAACATCTTTTTTCCCTTCCAAGAACTTGGGATGTTTTGGTGATGGTGGAGCCTTAATGACCAATAGTGGAGATCATGCAAAACAGTGTCGTATGATAGCGAACCACGGACAATCTGAAAAATACATCCACGATATTATAGGTGTTAATTCCAGATTAGATACCCTGCAAGCTGCATTGCTATCCGTCAAATTGAAAGAATTGAATGACTTTTCAAAGCGTAGGCAATTAGTGGCTGATAGATATGATGTAGGATTGAAAGATATATCCGAGATAATAACTCCTCATAGAAACTCTTATTCCACACATGTATTTCATCAATATACAGTACAAATTGAGGGAGGTAACAGAGATGACTTGAAAAAGTACCTACATGAGAAGCAAATCCCATCTATGATATATTACCCTATTCCAGTTCATTTACAAAAGGCTTATAATCAATATGGCTACAAAACTGGACAATTCCCGATAGCAGAAAGTCTTTGCAAGAAAGTTCTATCTTTGCCGATTCATACTGAAATGCATACTGATCAACAAGAATATATTATTGATAATATTAGATCATATTTTAAATGAAAATGAACACCACCTATTTTGCTCACGAGACAGCTATTATTGATGAAGATTGCGATATTGGAAATGGAACTAAAATATGGCATTTTTCTCACATAATGTCAGGCTGTAAATTAGGAGAAGGCTGTAATGTCGGGCAAAATGTAGTGATTTCTCCTGATGTAGTTCTGGGTAAGAATGTAAAAGTTCAGAACAATGTTTCCATTTATACAGGAGTAATTTGTGAAGATGATGTTTTCTTGGGACCATCTATGGTATTTACAAATGTAATCAACCCCCGAAGTGGTGTAAACCGTAGAGGTGAATATACTAAGACAATAGTAAAAAAAGGGGCCACCATTGGGGCTAATTCAACAATTGTATGTGGACATGATATTGGGGAATATGCGTTTGTAGGTGCAGGAACAGTAGTTACCAAAGAGGTGATGCCATATGCTTTAGTGGTTGGTAATCCTGCGAAACAAATTGGTTGGATGAGTGAGTTTGGTCATCGTTTAACCTTCAATGATGAAGGCTACGCAACTTGCCCAGAGTCAAATGAAAAGTACTCCCTTATAAATAACAAAGTATCAAAAATAATAAAATGAAAAATTTCGCTTTAATCGGAGCATCAGGATTTATTGCTCCTAGACATATGAAAGCCATAAAAGATACTGGCAATAATCTATTGGCAGCATTAGACAATTTTGACAGTGTGGGCGTCATTGATAGTCATTTCCCTAATGCTGACTTTTTCGTAGAATTTGAAAGATTTGATCGTCATATTGAGAAATTAAAATATGACAGAAACACTCATATTGACTATGTATCGGTATGCACCCCTAACTATTTACATGACGCTCATATTCGTTTTGCACTTCGGAGAGAATCAGATGCTATTTGTGAAAAACCACTTGTCTTAAACCCTTGGAACATTGACGCTCTTCAAAATATGGAGAGAGAAACGGGCAAAAGAGTTTGGAATATTCTGCAACTTAGAGTTCATCCTAGCATTATGGCCTTGAAGGAAAAAATAGCAAACGGGCCAAAAGACAAAATCTATGATATTGACCTTACTTATTTAACTTCTAGAGGTAATTGGTATTATACATCATGGAAAGGAGATGTAAGTAAGTCAGGCGGAATTGCATCTAACATTGGAGTTCATTTCTATGATATGCTTACCTGGATATTTGGTGATGTAAAAGAGAATATCGTTCATATACATAGCCATGATAGAGCTGGAGGATTCCTGGAACTAGAAAGAGCTAGAGTAAGGTGGTTTTTATCAATTAATGAAGATTTATTACCAAAAGAAATAAAGGAAAAAGGCCAAAGAACATTTCGATCTATAAACATTGAAGGTGAAGAACTTGAATTTAGCGGTGGTTTTACTGATCTTCATACAATTTCTTACGAAGAAATAATTAAGGGAAATGGTTACGGTATGGAAGCCGCCCGTAATGCTATCGAAATAGTTCATGACATCAGGCATGCAACTCCTATTGGACTAAAAGGAGAGTATCATCCATTGGCAAAAGAAAAACAAAGTTCACACCCCTTTACGGTATAAATAAAATGACAAAATTAAAAGATTCAAAAGTATTAGTAATTGGAGGAGCCGGATTTATTGGCGGGTTCGTAGTAAGCGAATTGCTTAAGCACGATGTGAAAGAAGTTGTCATTTACGATAATTTCACACGAGGGAAACAAGCAAATGTCGAAAAAGCATTAGAAGACTCACGATGTTCAATATATCCTTATGGTGGTGATGTGCGGGAAATTGATGTTTTAGATAAAGCTATTGAAGGTAAGGACTATGTCATCCATTTGGCAGCGATGTGGTTATTACATTGTAAAGACTTCCCGAGGACAGCCTTCGATGTAAATGTAGCTGGAACCCTTAATGTTTTAGAGCTGTGTGTTAAGCATAAGATCAAAAAACTTATATATTCTTCATCGGCATCAGTATATGGTGACGCCTTGGAAGTTCCAATGACAGAAGATCATCCGTTTAATAATAAAAATTTTTACGGTGCCACAAAAATTGCTGGAGAAGCCATGTGTACTGCCTTTAATGACAGATATGGCTTGGAAATAGTTGGGTTGAGATACATGAATGTATATGGTCCTGGACAGGATCAACATGCGGTATACAGCGGTGTTGTGCCAATAATGTTGAATAAAATCTCTGCTAACGAAGCGCCTGATATTAACGGGGATGGAAGTCAGGCATATGATTTCATTTATGTGGAAGATGTGGCAATTTCAAATATTCAAGCACTACTTTCGGATGTAAAATGCGGGTTTTATAATGTCGGAACAGAAGTACAAACAACAATAAAAACGCTTTGTGACACTATTCTTAAACTAAAAAATTCTACCCTAAAAGTAAACTATGTGCCCTATTCTGAGGATGACGCAAGACAACTAGTCCAAAACAGGATTGGTTCTGCTAAAAAAGCAGCCGAGGAAATTAATTTCACATATAAGTATACGCTTGAACAAGGACTTCAGAAGTTGATTAATTGGAGAATAGAAACTGGAATCGATAAAGAATAAAATGAATATACCTTTAATAAAACCTTTTATCACACAAGAGATAAAGGATAAAGTTTTAGAAGTCCTTGATAGTGGTTATTTAACAGAAGGACCTGTCACCAAAGAATTCGAAAATAGACTCAAAGAATTTTTAGGTGTGAATTACTGTCTCGCAGTAACCTCAGCAACAACAGGTTTAGAAATGGCATTAAGAGCCCTAAAAGTAGGTGTTGGAGATGAAGTTATTGTACCAGATTACACTTATCCTGCAACCGCTTCAGTAGCCCCAATAGTTGGCGCTACTGCAGTCATTGTTGACGTAAGCAAAAAGAATATGCTCATAGATTATGATGCATTGGAAGCTGCAATAACCCCAAAAACCAAAGCCATTATCCCCGTATCTTTATTTGGTGCACCGTTAGATTATGATAGATTAAATGCGATCAAAGACAAATATAAGTTATACATAATTGAAGATGCAGCTTGTAGTATAGGTGCTGAGTTTAAAGGTGAAAAAGTGGGGAAGCAGGCAGATATTACAGTGTTCTCATTACATCCTAGAAAATTTATTACCACAGGAGAAGGCGGCATTGTTACTACAGAAAATGAAGAACTAGCAGAGTGGATGAATTCATATAAGCACTTTGGTATGGATATGACCGGAGCTTCTCGCGAGGGCATTCACTTTTCTAATATTGGTACCAATTACAAGTTGACAAATTTACAGGCAGCAGTAGGCCTTGGACAATTAGATCATATAGAAGCATTATTATCAAAGCGAATAGAACTAGCTAATAATTATGAATCAATGCTTCGAAATGTAGAAGGTGTAACATTAACGCACTTCTCTGAAAAAGAAACGTGTGCTTCTTGTTCATGCTCTACAAAGCAATGTAAGCACTCCTATCAAACATTTTCAATTTTTATTAAAGATAGAGATCGTATTATGACAAGTATGCGCGAAAAAGGAATAGAAGTTCAAATAGGAACATATTCTCTTCATATGCATACAGCATTTCAAAACAACTCATTAGTTGAAATAAAAGGAGAAATGGCTAATAGTAAATGGTGCTATGAACATGCATTGGCTCTTCCTCTTTACAATGATTTGACAGAAGATTTGCAGAAGCATATAGTAATCGAATTAATCAATTCGCTAAAATCATCTTAATTATAGAAGTGTTATTCTGAAATTTTAGATTTTTTAGAATTTCAGGCAAATTGAATTCTTTTAAGCTATGATTATTGAAGAGCATACGCATTAAACATTGATAACACATGCTTGAACGCCTATTTAAAAAGCCAATAGATCTCAAAGTTAATTTCATCGAATTTTCTAAGAAGCATTCAGCAAAAAATCAATCGCAAACCAATGAAGTTTTTTCTGAAAAATGGTCCAAATCCCATAATCAGGATAACCTAGATGAACTCTACAAGTTTCAATATGAATGGTATTTAGAATTATATGGTTTTAACAGCGAAAAAGATCTTAAGAATTACTTAAGTCGCAAAAAGGTCATATTTGATGCAGGGTGCGGATTAGGGTATAAGGCCCAGTGGTTTGCTAAATTGGCTCCACACGCTATTGTAATAGGAATGGACTATTCTGAGGCGGCAAAAATCGCCAGTGTAAAGTACAGAGACATCAAAAATTTATATTTCATTCAAGGTGATATTGCGGACACAGGGTTTAAGGACTCAGTGGTAGATTATGTTTCATGCGATCAGGTAATAATGCATACTGAAGACCCTGAAAAGACATTTTCACATTTATCAAAAATTACAAGTTCCCATGGTGAATTTTCTTGTTACGTATATCGTAAAAAGGCTCTTCCCAGAGAACTTGTAGATGACTATTTCAGAAAGGAAACTCACAATTTTTCAAATGATCAGCTTTGGGAATTATCGAGCCAGCTTACAAAACTTGGAAAAACATTATCCGAATTAAAGACTAAAATAGATGTCCCTGATATTCCCTTGTTAGGTATAAAGGGGGGTGAATATGACATACAGAGATTTATTTACTGGAATTTCCTTAAGTGTTTTTGGAAGGAAGATTGGGGAGAGAAGTTAAGTGATTCAACAAATTTTGACTGGTACTCGCCTAGCAACGCTAAGAGATATTCTAAAGATGAGTTTTTAAAGATGGTAACGGATAATAATCTTAAAGTAATCCATTTCCACGAAGAAGAGGCCTGTTATTCAGGACGGTTTTCAATTAAATAATTTTTATGTGCGGCATAGTTGGGGTTTTTAATTTAGATAAAGAACCATTTACTTTAAACGAATTGAAGCAAATGGCATCTGTGATTGAACATAGAGGGCCAGATGGTGACGGTTACTATGTAAATAACAACATTGCGTTAGCCCATAAAAGGTTGTCTATTTTAGATACATCTTCCAAAGGAGCACAACCAATGACCTCGAAAAATGGTGAATGGATAATCTCATTTAATGGTTGTATTTATAACTTTTTAGAGCTAAAACAAGAGCTTAGGTCTAAAGGTCATGAATTTTATTCAACATCAGATACAGAAGTAATTTCAGAAGGATTAGCTGCTCATGGCTCCTCATTTTTTAAGCGTTTAAATGGAATGTTTGCTATTGCAGCATGGAATACGAAAGAGGAAGCACTTTATTTGAGTAGAGACAGATTCGGTGTCAAACCTCTATATTATTACTTCAACGGACAATCCATATGCTTCTCAAGTGAAATAAAGGCTATAATAAAGCATCCTGATTATAAAATAGATGTTGATTTAGATGCATTAAATGAATATTTCACGTTCCAAAATGTATTTTCATATAATACATTATTTAAAGGAGTAACCATGCTACCTCCTGCTAATACTGTTAGGATTGATTCAAGTACTGTAGCGATTGAGCATAACTCATGGTGGGATTATGATTTTACGCAGACTGATGAATCTATGTCTTTCGAATATGCTCAGGAGGAGACTAAGCGTTTGTTTAAACAGGCGGTAACAAGACAAATGATATCAGATGTTCCCGTAGGAGCATATTTATCAGGAGGAATGGATTCTGGTTCAATAACGGCTGTAGCCTCAGACCATGTAGAAAGATTATCAACATTTACATGTGGATTTGACATGAGCGAAGTCACTGGAAGGGAAGTCAACTTCGATGAAAGGCGTGATGCCGAGTTAATGGCCAATCACTTTAAGACTGAACACTTTGAACAAGTGATGAATGCAGGTGATATAAAATGGTCTTTACCAAAATTGGTGTATCATTTGGAGGATCTGAGAGTGGGGATGTCTTATCCCAACTACTATATTTCAAGGTTAGCCTCCAAGTTTGTCAAAGTCTGTTTGCAAGGAACTGGAGGAGATGAATTATTTGGTGGATATCCATGGAGATATTACAAAGTTTTTGACTCTATTAATCGACAAGATTATTTTGATCAATATTACGAATTCTGGCAACGGCTCGTTCCAGATTCAGAAAAAGAGCAACTGTTTACCAAACAAGTATTTGATAAAATAGACATTGATCAACCTAAGCAAGTTTTTGAAGCAGTGTTCACCTTCAATGATAAGTTGAAATA
>NZ_SMLV01000105.1 GCF_009711525.1 Fulvivirga lutimaris | reverse complement strand
AATGAAATAGAAAATAAAAGTGATTACAATACTTACAATTGGAATATTAGAGATCTCTTCAAAGGCCTTTGCAATTTTTAGGTTGCTTTCTAATTGTGCATTAACCTGTTCTTCAGATGATGTGCCAGATACCTGCTCAATTTGGCTTTGAGTATTTGATATACCTAAGTAGCTGGCTGCACCAGTGTAAATTCCACCCATAAGCACAACCCAAATTATAATCTGAACCAGTCCTACAGAAGCAACACCGATAACCTTACCCAGCATAAAATGGAATGGCTTAACAGTAGATACTATTACCTCAACAATTTTGCTGTTTTTCTCCTCAATAACACCTTGCATCACCTGACCTCCATATATAAAGAGGAACATGTAGATCAAGAAGCCTGTGACATACCCAATGCCAGAAGCTATTCCGGAATTGCTTTGTTTCTCATCCTCATCTTCTGAGGTTATTCTTGTGTCTAGCGAAATACTAGTATTTAGTTTTGAAAGGGTTTCCTGGTCAATCTGGTATTTAACCAGTTTCAAATCCTTTACTACGCTTTCTAGCTTATTTTCTAACTTGTTAACAATGGTTGGACCTGGTGTACTTTGAGTATAAAGCGTTATACCTTCAGGAGATTCAATATCAATATTAGGTATATAAAGCAGGCCATAATGTTCGCTTTCTTTGAATGTTGTGATGCCCTGATCCAGAGAACCTTCTAATTTTGTGAATTCAAAATCTTCATTGTCAGTGACATTCACACTTTCACTTTCTGAAACAACCATTATTTTTTTGGCTGCAGCATTTTCTTTTTCAAGAACCGTGAAGTAGATCATTCCCCCGATGATGGTTGGGAATAATAAAGGCACTAGCAGAGTAGCGATAAGGAAAGATTTCTTTTTTACCCTGCTTAAAAACTCTCGCTGTATTATTAGTAATATTTTACTCATGACCTTCTCCTTTTACTTTAGATATAAAGATTTCATTGATGCTTGGTATCTTCTCATTGAATGACTGTACTTCAGTCTGATCAACCAAGCTTTTGATTAAATCATTTGAGGTATACTTGTCACTAGTTTGGATAACTGAATTAAATGTTTGCTCATCTAGATTTTCACTTTGCAAAACATTAATATCGGTAGGCATTGAGCCATTAAGGGCTCCTTTATGCTGTACCAAGTAGGTGTGGTTTCTGAATGAATTTTTTATTTCATTTTTATTCCCAGAAAGGATCAGTTTCGATTTGTTAATAAGAGCAATGTAATCACACATCTCTTCAACTGACTCCATTCTATGAGTTGAAAAAATCACAGTGCTTCCTTTATCTCTTAATTCTAATATTTCGTCTTTTATGAGGTTCGCATTAATTGGGTCAAAGCCAGAGAAAGGCTCATCTAAAATGATAAGTTTCGGCTCGTTAAGTACGGTAGATATAAATTGAATTTTCTGGGCCATACCTTTAGATAGGTCCTCAATTTTCTTATCCCACCATTCCATAATGTCAAGTTTCTTACACCAGGCTTTACTTCTAACTATGGCTTCTTTTTTGGATAGATTTCTTAATTGTCCAAGATAAACGAGCTGTTCGCCAACCTTCATTTTTTTGTACAACCCACGTTCTTCAGGTAAGTAGCCAATAATAGAGATGTGGTCTTGATTCAATAATTCATTATTGATAAGCACCTCACCTTCATCCGCATTAATAATCTGATTGATAATTCTGATAAGGGTAGTTTTGCCAGCGCCATTTGGGCCCAGCAGCCCGTAGATTGATTTTTCTGGTATGCTCAAGCTCACATTATCTAAAGCAATGTGCTCGTTATACCGTTTCGAAATGTTTTTAAC
>NZ_SMLV01000394.1:16792-28546 GCF_009711525.1 Fulvivirga lutimaris | reverse complement strand
TCCGTTCTATGTCGTCTCTCCCACGTTTTAGGATTTTTCAGTCCTTACATGGCGAAACAGTTTTATTTTTTCATTTCAAACGTTTGTAAATGTATCTCTTTATCAAGCTGAAGAGATTCTACTATGTTACAAATGCTTACAGATACGTAACATTTAATCATTATTACAGTCATTTTCACAGTTTTTGCAATCGATTCCGCAAAAAACAACTATAACTATAAGGGTGTCTGCCCAATGATTCAGACATCTCGTTAGAATATAAAAGGCTCAACAACTAGCCTAGAAATCGATGCACGAAGGGAGATTCACCTACTCTACTGGTGATGATGAGAACTTGGAAAAATAAAAGTATAGTCTATGAAAAAGTTTAACTCTATACTTAACTATAAAAATGACACCCGGGTTGACGAGACAGGTATGGTTGGATATGGATGAATATGATACCCATAAAGTGACCACCTGATGGCAGTGGTCTACGATATATCTTTAAAACCATAATCATACCTGGAAAGTAAGGTATTCGAATAAATCAATACTTAATTGGTATGATAATTTTATTTAGAGAAAAGAGTGGTTATTTATTATGCCAGTAAATTTAAGTATATTAAAAAAAATATTTTTTCTGAATAATGACAGACAAATTGATGCGGGTGAGAAAACTTTTATTAATAGCACCTTTCATATTTTTTACCATAACCAGCTACGGTCAGAGAGCAAGGTTGTTTTCTACCGATTCAGAACTTTCTAATAGTCTTATTGGGGATATAGTTCAAGATCACAAAGGAATAATATGGGTTGCTACTGAGGATGGAATTAACCGATATGACGGTTCAAAGTTTTCTTATTACAGAGAAAAAAACGGCATCCTGAGCAATAATGTAAAAGTTGTTTACGAAGATAGCCGTCATGATCTATATATAGGATACTTCAACGGGCTGCAGGAATATAATCGAGCTACTGATTCTTTCGAAAAAATACCTCTCATATTGGAATCTGGTTCTGAATACCCGGCCCATGTAATGTCAATGGTTGAGAAGAAAGATGGCACTCGGCTAGTTGCTACCTCCGGATACGGAATTTTTAAAATTCACGAAACGGATAGCGGGAAAATTGCACGGCAACAAGATTTGGTTCCAAGTTATCTGGTTAATTTAATATATGAAGACAGTTTTAACAATTTATGGGTGTCCACGCAGGACATGGGGCTGTTCCGAATTAGAAAAAATAAGCAGAACGTAAACTACTTAGATATTAAAAATGGTCTGGATAATAACGTAACCAGTGTATGTCAGGACAGTGCTGGAAATATCTATGCAGGTAGTTTGCGAAAAGGATTGTTTAGGTACAATCCCACTTCCGATCTTTTTGAAAAGCTCCCTATGTCAGAAAAACACCCTTTACCTGTTCAGGAACTTTTCCCAACACAGAATAATGAATTATTAATTGGCACCGATGGCAAGGGTATGAAAATCTATGACGCAAGTCTAAATCGAATATCGAATTTAAACTTTAACATATCAAATTTCGATTTTTCCAAATCTAAAGTTCACACCATTGTTAAAGATCATAACAATAATTTGTGGTTAGGACTTTTTCAAAAAGGAGTAGCTCTTATTCCCTCCCGCCCCAATAATTTTAAATATATCGGATACCAGTCTGTTACTAACAATATTATAGGTTCCAACTACATCATGTCTGTCTATAAAGACCATGAAGGTATACTATGGGTGGGCACAGATAGTGATGGTTTATATAAAATCAGCAGCGATGGTGAACTATTGAAGCACTACCCTCCTAGTGGCCCAAATGGAACAACGCCTTCAACCGTCATGTGTATTTTTGAAGATTCCAAAAATAACTTATGGATAGGTTCTTATTTGAAGGGACTACTAAAGTTTGACCGTAAAAAAAATACATTTACTCCCATAACAACACTGCTTGATGAAAAAAATAATCCAATTCACCGAGTTTATAGCCTGACTGAGGATAACGAAAACAACTTATGGGTAGCCACTCTTGGTTTTGGTCTTTATTCAATGAATTTAGATAACGGAGATGTGAAAAATTATCATGGTAGAACTAACCCTGCTCAAACCACCGATACCACCAACTCAATTCATAATTCATGGCTTAGTGATATACTACTCACCAGTGACAACGAACTGGTAATAGGCACCATGGACGGATTAAGTTCCCTTAATTTAGAAACAAAGACATTCACCAATCTCAACTCAGCTTATTATCCACTCAAGGGCCAAAGAGTGCTCTCTCTATTCGAAGATCCGAAAGGTAACGTCTGGGTAGGCACCATCAGTGGTTTGTTATGCCTTGACAGATCAAAAAGATCTTTTGTTAAATACACCACAAAAGATGGGCTGCCTAATGACGTTATATGTGCTATTAGCAGTGATGATAGTAATAATATATGGATTAGCACAAACCACGGCATCTCTAAATTCAATCCATTGGATTCCTCCTTCTTAAATTATTATTATCATGATGGATTACAGGGCAACGAATTTAGTAAGCGCGCTTTGTTCAAAGATGATGAGGGCAGATTCATTTTTGGAGGCATCAACGGAATCACCTATTTCAAGCCAGAAGATATCAAAGAAACGCTGAAAAATCTAAAAGTAGAATTGATAGATTTTTACATTCATGATGAACCTGTAAAAAAAGGCATGAAGTCAGATGGATATGATATAATAGATACCTCCGTCATGGATGCCGAGACATTTAATTTAGGTTATACTGACAATTCTTTCACTATAGAATTCTCTGCCATGGAATATCTCAACCCTAAGCGAATCACTTATCTCTACTCAATGAATGGAGGTGATTGGGTAAGCTTGCAGCAAGGTGTGAACACGGTGACTTTTGATAACCTTGACATTGGCCACTATAATTTTAGAGTAAGGGCTAATGACTTTCATACATATTCCGATGTGAAAGAAATATCAGTTATTATTTTCCCGCCTTGGTATTTATCAGGGTGGGCCAAGCTAGGGTATTTTGCAACATCAATTCTATTCATTCTCTTAATAGCTCAGCAGACGTATCATCGTTATAAAACGCACCGAAAGATCAGGGAACACAAACAATTAGAACAAATAAATGAAGCAAAGCTCGAGTTCTTTACAAACATCTCCCACGAGATCCGAACACCATTATCTCTTATACTTAATCCTTTGCGCAAACTTATCTTATCCGATGACGATAATATGAGACAAAGAGCTTACACTGTTATGCGCAGAAATACAGAAAGAGTATTGCATTTAGTCAATCAGCTCATGGATCTGCGTAAAATTGATCACGGCAAAATTTCACTGAAGTTTAAAGAGATAGATATAGTTAAGTTTTTGCATGAAACAACAGAAATGTTTCAGGAGCAGATCTTAGCGAAAGAACTTGACTTCATGATTGTACATAAAAAGGAATCTCCAATGGTTTGGGTTGATCAAAATTATTTTGATAAAACCATACATAATCTACTTTCTAATGCCATTAAGTTCACTCCTCAAAAGGGTAAAATCCAAATGTGTATTGAGACCCATGACTTACCCTTTGCGGGGCATTCAGAGCATACGCATCTAAAACTGACTTGTATAGACTCAGGTACAGGATTAAAGGATCACGAGTTCAAGAAAATTTTCAATCGATTTTATCAGTCAGCCGATAACAAGGAGAGTCATATTGGCACTGGTATTGGGCTGCACTTGACCCGGACAATTGTTGAACTGCATCATGGTACCATCCATGCAGAAAATAATCCTGATGGGGTCGGGTGCCGTTTTATTGTAAGTATACCATTGGGCAAGGAGCACTTGGACCCGCTCCAAATCGAAAGAGAACAGATTGATACTGAAATTTATCATAGCCTGGAAACAATACCTCCACTTCCATTCAAAAACTATGAGGATGATGATGTTAAATCAAAAAGTAAAAAATATGTACTGGTCGTAGATGATGATGCTGACATTCGGCAATATATCTGTAAGGAATTGGCGCGTGAGTATCATATGATTGATTGTGCGAACGGGGAAGAAGCTCTGAGTTTTACCTTATCCAAAAAACCTGACCTCATAATCAGCGATATAATGATGTCTGAAATGAATGGTATCACCCTCTGCAGAAAACTTAAACAAAACGTCAACACCAACCATATCCCAGTCATATTACTAACCGCGAAATCAGGTGAGAAAGATAATTTGGAAGGCCTTGGCATTGGGGCTGACGCTTATATCCTCAAACCATTTAATATGGAGATATTAAAGAAGACTGTGGAGAACATTATTAAAAACAGGGAAATTTTAAAGAATAATTTTAGTGGCTCTCAATTTCAAAGTGATAAAGTGAAAAGCGTGGAGTTAGAATCAGCAGATGAGCGCCTGATGCAAAAAGTCATGACTGTCATAAATGAAAATATTGATAACCCCGCATTAAATGTAGAAATGATAGCTCATGAAATTGGTATTAGTCGTGTTCATCTATATCGCAAATTGAAAGAATTGACTAATCAATCTGTACGGGAATTAATCCGAAATATACGTCTGACGCAGGCAGCAGAATTGCTGACAACTAAGACCATCAATATTTCGCAAGTGGCTTATGCTACCGGTTTTTCAAACCCATCCAAATTTTCTACAAGTTTTAAAGAGGTTTATGGTGTTTCGCCAAAGGCTTACATGGAAAAACATCATAAAGGAATATCATAGCTTAAACAGCGCAGATTCTATCAGTAAATGGTATGATTGGGATGCTCCCAATCATACCATACATATATAATTTAATTTTCAAGGCATATGAAGTGCATGGTCAACACACCTGTTTTCAGGATTTTCTTGACATAATTATTTCAGGAGCCTCAATATTCAAGAAATTATTAATCATTATTCTGATCGGGAGAGAGAAAGTTGTTAACCTCTAACCAGTACATAAAAGCATCAAACCATTTGTTACTTGTCCTGTCAGGGTTACCCAAGCCAAAACCGTGACCCCCATTCTGATAAAGGTGAAATTCTACTGGTATGCCTGCTTTATACCAGGAATTAATCACACCGAACTGACCGAGGAACAGAAAATCATCTGTAGCAATTACATTAAACATAGGTGGGGCGTTCTTTGGTACCTCTACTGCCCCCATTCCGCCATAGATAGGCCCAATAAAAGCCAGCTTCATAGTTTTGGAGTTGAGTGTTGAGTGCATTGTAAGACCAGCACCTGCTGAAAAACCAATCATCCCTATGCGGTCTGTATCCACACCCCACTCCTTAGCCCGCTTCACAATCATGGCGTAGGCAGCCTCGGCATCTTCAAGCTGGTTAGAAAGGTCTCGCTGGAGCAGACCAGGCCGGGCTACAGCTTGAGAAGTATCTGAAGATGCAGGCGGTGCCGGACGAGGGCCATTCATAAAAGCCTTAAAATCATCGAGTGATTCCGCTGTGGGATGAAGTCTGTATTTTAGCACAAAGGCCGCTATTCCCTGCTTGGCCAGTGCTTCAGCAACTTCCCACCCTTCATTGCCCATGGATAACCACATAAAACCACCACCAGGCGCAACTATCACAGCAGCACCGTTTGCCTTGCCAGGTTCCGGAAGGAAAGGTGTAAGTGTAGCAGTTGTTATATTTCGAGCCATGGGATCGCCCCACTGACGGAACCAGGATTCAGAGGCAGGTTGATCATCAACACCGCCCGTGCCAAGAAGAATAGCATTTGGTTCTGATGGGGCTTCAAGTGGATAGATTGTGCCATCCTGAGCCATAGCCGGATAAACAAGTACAACTAAGGTAGCTAAAAGGGCAACCTTGATTAGGTTAATAGGTTTATGAGTCATAGTAAGATTTTTTAGATAAAATTATAATATGTATTGTGAGTAGTTAATAGTGCTAAGTGATAGGGAGAATGGGTTATCATGGCTTTTCCTTTGCTAGTTCGTCTGCTGCATTGGCAAGAAATATATACCAGGCACCACCATCGATGACACACTCGTTTTCTCCCCATAAAAACGGCCAATCATCCTTATTCTCTAAAAAATCAGGTTTCAAGAGGATCAAGCCAGGTACCACACCCCCAGCAATGGTTGAAAAATCGGCCCTGTTACTACCGTAGGCAATTTTTTTCGATTTGTTGCCAACGGCATTGACAAAAGACAAATTAGAATATGGGTGGCAGCCAAAGATGTAATTCAATCCGCGATACACTTCATCTACAGTCATTAAATCCGGAAAGGATTTGTAGATATAATAATTGGTAATGGACCAATTAATCACCGTAGAGCTACCGCCCCAACCTCCTTTGGTAATCGGTACGGCATAAGGATTATCCGACACATTCTCTTTCTGAAATTCCTTGTATTTCAGGATATATTCCCTAAGCTTAGTCTTATAGTCATTGTCCATATAAGGCAAAGCCAGCAAGGCATAATCCATGTTTCGCTCTATACTCTCATCTAACATCGTCCAGATGTTATCCAAAAAGCCTTTTTTGTAGGGCTCTTCTCCTGTCGTGATATATAGCTGCAACATAGCAACCATGTCACTTCCACGTCCCCATCTGGACATCACATGACCTGGCGCTTTTGCATTTTCATTGGCTTCTTCAAACAAGGACTTGGCAATTCGAAGGCATTTCCCGGATAGCTCATCATTATAGCCTTTCAGTGCGCGACTAGCCGCTGCAAGTGCTCCGGCTGTACGGTAGTCCAGAAAGCTAGTTCGGTTGGTGAAGGCCCAGCGATCATCTGGTGTACCACTCGACACACCGTCAGATTCGTAAGGCTTTAATGATGGGTTGTAAGGCAAATTATCAGTCTCAGTTGATGCATCTCCCAGGTGGTGATATTGATGCAGATTAGGTACCACTATTCCCCTTACCGGATGGCCGATATTTTCCACTTGCGCCACGAGATTTAATACACCGTGTTCTATCTGTTGCAAGATATCCGGTTGACCGTCTGGTCGATGGATATCCACATACTGCGTCTTTTGATTGATATACGTTTGATCCCTATCCAGTCGAAAAGTTTCCCAGGTTTCTACAAAACTGGAAACCACCAGCACATGTCTAAATGTCTGAATATCAAAATCGCCAGCATCAAACCATCCCCCTACTGCCATGCCAGGTATGCGCTCCAGTGGTTTGTATTTAGTGTCAGTCGTTTCGCCCTGCCTATAGCCATCAAAGTGCTCATGATTCAAAGGTGCCTGTAGGCAATCATCAAAAAATGGTTTCCCATGCCAGGTTCGATATCCCTCATTGACTTCCATATGATCCATCTGAATGGGAAAGAAAACGTCCATGGTAGGATACCAAACCTTTGAATAAATATCCTCTGCGATATGAAAGGTATTGGTTTTATGCTTGCCATACTGGATATAGTAAATACCCGTTTCTTTCATTGAACTAAAATCAGCCGTAGCGTAATTGTAGCGTAGGTACTTGCCCCAGGTTTTTACATCTACTGTTAATTTTTCTTCGAACCCACCATCTTCCTGCAGTTGGTAAAGTGATGCTTGAGGGAGTACTTCCTGATTTGGATCCAACTCCAGCACCGCTACTTTCTCCTGTTTTGGCATATACCCCACCTGAGAAAAGCCAATCACAGGATCTCTGGTCCAATCCGGTATAGTATTGGGTTCTACATACCACCTCAATACTTCTCCAGTCTTATTAACAGGCAAAATGCTGCGCAAAACATACCATCCATTTTGCGCTAGATTTCTTCCATCAAAAAGCATCAGCTCAGTATCCGACTCAACCTTAATTCTGTGCTCGGCATCTTCAGGAGCCATTATTATTTTGTTTCCGGTAGTCAGAGGTAGCGGTATGATGTACTCTTCCTCACCACGATCATCAAAAGTATTATGCCCTTCAAACTGAGGGATCTTTTTATCTGAAGAACGAATTTTGGTATTGCTGGAAGGATATCTAGGGAAAGTGCTTGGTGTTCCGTCCATCAGATAATTGCTTTCAAAATAGGAAGCAGGTAAAAACTCCATATTAAATCCAGCTCTCCCTTCCAGTTCTTTCGGAATCACCTCATCTAAAAATACGGTAACTAAAAAACCATTCCCTTCGGGTGTAACCTGTATTCTGGAATCAAAATCAAATGCTTCATATTTGAGCCCGACCTCAATTTGATGCTTCTCTTTGTCCACCTTTCGGCTGGTCATTTTCGGGATTAAATCCCATTGTTCTGGTGTATGATGAAGCCGGACTGCTCCGCCTGTAGCAGTTCTCACCCCATGATGTATGAGTTCAATTCCAGCTGTTTTTTCATCAAAAAATAGTCCATTATATTCGTTAGAGAATACCAGAACGTTCAATCCTCTCGATTCAAAATAATCCGAATCGTTGATGGTCAATGACTGAGACATTACAACCTGCGAAAACGCAAGCATTATTGAGGTCATTAGGACTACTATCCAAATGGTTTTTGCTCTTTCAATAAAAAGAGAATAGTCTGTCTTAGGTCTTTGCATATACTTATTGTTTATCAATATTTCCACTTTGGATTTGGTCTAAAGAATTTTTACTTCCACAACTTTCAAGTCTGCTTTATCTGAACTATTTCCATAATACAATTCATACTCCCCGGACATTACATCCATTTTCCTGGTTGACTGATTATAAAACTCAAAAAACGATGCCTCAAGCTCCATTGTAATCTCTGTATTTTCTCCTGCATCCAAACTCACACGTTCAAAGCTCCTTAGCGTCTTCAATGGCCCGTCTTCATCACCTTTTTTCTTAACATAGAGTTGAAAAATCTCCGTACCCTCTCGATCGCCCGTATTCTTAATTGGCACCTTGAATTTAACACGCTCTCCGATTTCAATGGTTTGACTACTCAGTTGAGCCCTACCTATTTCGAATTTTGTGTAACTCAAACCATAACCGAAAGGAAACAAAGCATCATCCATATAGCGATAGGTTCTACCTTTCATAGAATAGTCTTCAAATTCCGGTAGTTGATCAGAATTTTTATAAAACGTAATAGGCAGTTTGCCTGAAGGGTTGTAATCTCCGAAAAGAACATCGGCTACTGCTTGTCCACCAGACTCTCCGCCATACCAGGCCTGCAAGATTGCATCGCAGTTTTTGGTTTCCGGAGTAAGGGCAATAGCAGAACCTGAGCAGTTTACAAAAATCACTGTTTTACCGGCATCTTTCAATGCTTTAAGGCATCGCCTTTGTACGGATGGTAAATCAATATTGGTACGATCGCCCCCTTTGAAACCCGGATAAGAAACAGGCATCTCTTCTCCCTCCAACAAAGTCGAGAGCCCACCTACAAATATTACAACCTCGGTTCCTTCTAATTTTTTAAGCAGACCGTCAAAGTTTATATCTACTTCCTGTCCAAAGTCAAATTCAAGGTTGGCCTGCCAATTATTTAACTGTGCGTAACGAATCTCAATATGGTAGGTTTTACCTGCCTCAACCCTCATTGGAAGTCTGGCCGGGAGAGTTCGCCAGTTGTTATATTTGATTAAAGAAGAATCATTTACAAGAAGCTCAAAATAACCTGTTGCACCGAATTTAAAGACTATCTCCTCAGAAACTTTTGGCGTAAACTTGGTTTGATAAATTGCTGAAAAACCTTCTAAATCAACTCCTGAAGCGAACTCATGTTGTCCGGCCGTAGTCAATTTCATTGGATTAGTTATCTGTACAGTGGTTACAGGTTCACCATTACGTTCCTGATTATTCCAATAAGTGGCTTTGAATCCTTGATCACCTTCAATTGAAGTTTGTGAGAAATAACTTTCAGTCACTTTATCTTCCACATGATCAACCGCCTTATCGTAAACAATTTTTTTAGCGGGCACTTTGGACTTGATTCCATCAAGAATCGTAATAGTACGTACTGGTGTGCCATTATAATTACCCCAAAGCATAGGCTCATTGTCTGCATTAGGCCCAATCACTGCCAAATTATCTATGGATTTACTTAGCGGTAGAACACTGTTTTTATTCTGGAGCAAAGTCATCGACTTTTGAGCCATTTCCAGAGCTAACTGACGATGTTTCTCGTTATTAAGTATTGAGGGAGGTATTTTTGTATAGGGCACCATCTCATCAGGATCCATCTCACCCAGCTCAAATCTTCCCATAAGTACTCGTTTTAATCGTACATCAATGTCTTCTTCCTTTACCAGACCACGTTCTACTGCTTCGGGTAGTAATTTATAGTTATGGTTATTCCACTGGCATTCCACATCTGTTCCAGCAAGAACACCTTTTGCAGCCGCGTGCACTGCATCAGACGAAACATTATGTGAAGTGAAAAAATCCTGTATCGCACCACAATCTGAAACTACCAAATGTTCAAACCCCCATTTGTCACGTAGAATTTGCTGCAGCAGACGATCACTTCCGCAACATGGCTCATCATCCAGGCGCTGATACGCGCACATCACCTGGCGCACATCAGCCTCCTGCACCAATGCCTTAAATGCAGGAAGATAGGTCTCCCAAAGATCACGAGGTGAAACATTATTAAGATTGAGTTCGTGCCGGCTCCATTCGGGGCCCGAATGTACTGCATAATGTTTGGCACAAGCCAGCAACTTTCTGTATTTAGCATCTTCGGGTCCCTGCAGGCCCTTTACCACCTGAACACCCATTCTTGAAGTAAGATAAGGATCCTCACCATAAGTTTCCTGCCCACGCCCCCAACGTGGATCTCGAAAAATATTGACATTTGGTGTCCAAACTGATAAACTCAGAAAACGCTTGTTTTCATTTCCTTCAGCTATCCACTGATTATACTTAGCACGTGCCTCATCGGAGACCGCATCAAAAATATAATAGAGTAGATCATCATCAAATGAGGCGGCCATGCCCACCGGTTCGGGAAACACAGTTACATTATCATTGTTCGCATAACCATGCAGGGCCTCACTCCACCAGTTAAATTTTTTTATACCTAAGCGCGGTATGGCATCTGAAACATCGCACATCAGAGCAGCTTTTTCTTCCAAAGTCATTCTTGAGATAAGATCATCAGCACGTTTAGAGAAACTCAGTTCTGGGTTTTGATAAGGTTTGACTTGTGCCTGTAAGAACGTTACCTGTAGGGTAAGACATAAAAAAAACAGGATAAATCGCCAGGTAATTAAATAAGTAAGATTCGTCTTATGGTATCTCGTCTTTATCACAAAAATTTTTTTTGGTACCCTCAAAGCTACCGCAATCGATTGTGTTAACAGAGAAACTCATTAGCCAATTTGTAACCAATGCTTTCACCTTTGTTACATTTTGCGGCTATTCATGCTAAAAGTGGGCTCAATTTCTACTATTCAAGCGGCAAAGGGTAGTAGCAAAATAGATTAGGCGTATTAGGAATGGTACCATATTTTTTAAAAACCAATGTCCAGGTCTAATCGAATTCTATCTCCTGTTTCCCTGACCGCTCCATAAGACACTATCTGATGTACCATGAAATAACGCATTGTCAATTTGAAATTATCGTTTACCATATATCCCGCCAATAATTCAAGCCCTTTAAAGTTAGTGAGGCGTCCAGCAGGAGAGTTTTGATTGGAATAACTCCATCGCACCCAATCGTTTTGTGCGAAAAAATCAACAGCACAAAATCGCTCGAGGTAAGTATAAAATGCCCTGAGTGTCCAGTCACCTTTTTTATTAAACCTTCCTAAACTTAATCCTATGACAGCCCCCTGTTTTTGGTCATCCAGACTTTCAGGAATGGAGTCATTTTGGCTTATCTTGCTTAAATTATTATAA
>NZ_SMLV01000394.1:0-16618 GCF_009711525.1 Fulvivirga lutimaris | reverse complement strand
TTTTCTACTAATTTTATGGTAGTACCAAAATGGAATATGGAGTAATTAAGCCTGTAGGTATCATTTCCGTCTGGGATGTTAGGCATTTTGTTGAAATAATAAAATGAAGGAAACAGTTTTAAGCGATCAGCCCACGTTGGAATTAATACCTGAAACCCCTGAAAATATCGATCCTTATTAAAGCCTCTACCTTCGGAGCCAACTATAAAATGACCCAAATTCAATTTTATTGAAGACAGCCTGGCACTTAGAAAAACACCTTCAGGGTAAACATTATCGCTCCAGAATAATTCGTTTTGCTTTTCAAAAGGGTACGTATTTTTTCCCACCCATCCCGAGAACCATTCATAAGATGCACGGAAGAACAACTTTTCAAGTCCAAAAGGTACAGTACTAAACTCTTTGGCCCCTGTGCCGAGGGTTATCTGCGGGTCTTGTTGATTCTGGATCTGTCCCGTCCTCAGACGCATGCCAAAAGTAGCCCAATCATTATGCTTATAGTTAAGCCCAAACCTTAGTCGATAGCGTAATCTACTCCGATCCTCTCTATAAGTACCATCAGACTTTCTAGAGTCCCAGTCCTGCTCTACTCTAAACCTGAAATCACCAGTAAATGATAGCTTTTGTAAAATTGTACTGTCTTGCTGGCCATATAATTCACATACAGAGATCAGCAATAATAAAGTAAAGCCTATATGTCTCATAAATAAACTAATTTCAGAATATTAATATTTCAATTGGGTAGTTACTGCACGAGAGCCAGTACTGATCATGATTAAATAAGCATTTCGCCATGGTAGATATATCATGCTCAATGAATGGATTTCAAAAAACATCGATTTTGATAAAAATATAAATATATTTAATTAAAAACCTAGCCGAGTTATGCGATCACTCCTTTTGTTATTCACCATTTTTCTTTCAATACCAACAGTATATGCCCAATCCAGCCTCGAAATTAATGATTTGGACTACTTTGAAATGCCTGGTTTAGATGTAACTGTCTTCAGTGACATTTACCCTGATGGTCACCAGACAGGTGTCACCATCATACAACATGGCGTGCGTGTGGCGGCCAACGGAGACTTAAGGCTTGAGATTTCTCCCGGGCAATGGTCTCCTGTACCAAAAGGTGGGAAATTAAAGGTCAATAAAGGATTAAAAACCATTTCTCAAAGATTATGGTACCCTGACTCATCCAAAAACCTAAAGGGCTTTAACCCCATCGTCTACCCCGAGCTCGCTTTTGCTTATGATGTAAAGGTCACTGCACTATCTGGTAGTTCTTTTAAAGTATCGGTCGATCTTGATGAGCCTATCCCATCCGAGTGGGTGGGCAAGATTGGCTTCAATATGGAATTATTTCCTGGTGACCTGTTTGGCAAGTCATTCATCATGGATGACCAGCATGGCATATTTGCCAACCAACCAAACGGCCCAATAAGCAATTACCACGGAGAACCGCTAAATGACGCTTTGGCTATTGGCAAGAAACTAATCATAGCACCTGAAACTGAGGCTCAACGAATGACTATAACATCAAAATCCGGTTCCTTGCAACTTTGGGATGGTCGCTCCAACCATAATAATGGTTGGTTTATTGTGAGAAGTGCAGTGCCAGCAGGCAAAACCACCAATGCTGTAGAATGGATCATAACCCCACATACTATTCCCAACTGGCAATATGAGCCGGTTATACAGGTTTCCCAACTGGGTTATCATCCTGATCAGGAAAAGACAGTCGTTATAGAGCAAGACAAAATGGACACTACCCTCGACCAAGTTACGGTTTATCAGCTCACAGAGGATGGCAAAAAAGAGGTAAAAACTGGAAAGCCCTCAAATTGGGGACACTTCCTGCGCTATAATTACGTAACCTACGACTTCTCTGACATAATAACACCGGGCATGTATGTAATAACTTACAGAAACAAAACTTCCCATGCATTCAAAATTAATGATGATGTTTACGATAGGCATGCCTGGCAACCTACCTTAGAATACTTTCTGCCTGTGCAGATGTGCCACATGCGCATTAATGAAAAATATAGAGTGTGGCATGGCCTGTGTCATATGGATGATGCACTTATGGCCCCGATCGACACAAATCATTTTGATGGCTACAAGCAAGGCCCATCAACACTTACAAAATACAAACCTCTGTCAGCTGTTTCTGGTCTAAATGAAGGCGGTTGGCACGATGCCGGGGATTATGACCTGCGTGTAGAATCTCAAATTGGAACTGTCTGGTTACTGGCATTAATGATCGAAGAATTTGGGTTGGATTATGATGCAACATTAATTGATAATGAAAATAGAGTGGTAGAAATTCATGTTCCTGATGGCAAGTCAGATGCATTACAACAAATAGAGCATGGTCTTAAAAGCATACTGGGCGGCTACCGTGCACTCGGTCGGCTCTATCGTGGTATAATATGCTCAGATTTGCGCCAGTATGTTATGCTGGGAGATGCTTCTGCAATGACAGATAACCTCTCATATGATGCTACCCTGTCAGAAAAAGAGATCAAAGAAAATCGATCAGGCAAATTAGATGACCGTCTGGTTTTCACAGAAGAAAACCCGGGACGAGAACTCTATGTTGCCGCAGGTCTTGCTGCAGCATCGCGTGTATTGAAAGACTCTAACCCTTCTTTATCAAAGGAATGTATTGAAACTGCTTTGGTCCTTTATAAGCATGCAAGTGAACATAAGGGCAATCTCACAGCTAAAACCATTGCATTGAGTGAGCTGATACTGACCACTAATGATGAACAGCTTAAGAAAACACTAACCACTATGAAAAAGGATGTGATAAACGATATAGGTAGAAGTGGTTGGGCTGTAGGGCATGTAATTGATCAAATTGAAAACAAAGCCTTTAAAAATGATTTGGCAGATGCTGTCAATGCCTATCAGGCTAAACTTAAGAAAGAGGCACTGGAGTCTCCGTTTGGGGTGCCCTACAAACCAAATATTTGGGGTGCGGGATGGGGTCTGCAGAGGTTTGGTGTAGAGCAATACTTCTTTCACAAGGGCTGGCCTCAACTGGCCTCTTCCGACTTTACAATCAATGCATTAAATTTTGTGTTAGGCGTACATCCTGGAATTAACACTTCTTCATTCGCATCTGGAGTTGGGTCAAAATCTGTAACAGTAGCCTATGGCGTCAACAGAGCTGATTGGTCATTCATACCTGGTGGTGTGGCTTCCGGTACAGCCCTGATTCGACCCGATTTGCCTGAATTAAAAATATGGCCATTTTTCTGGCAACAAACAGAATATGTTATGGGTGGTGGAGCAACAAATTATATGTTTTTGGTACTAGCTGCTGATTCTTTATTCAAGAAAAATCCGTAGCCGCCTGTTTGGTGCTTTACCGCTGTCATAACCAATAATCAAACTGTTATTCTATGTTGAAGTAATGATTAATTATAACCTGAAGTTGCGTAAAGGCCCAGTAAGGCTCCGGTAAATCCTCCTGCAACATTGGTAGAAAGAATATCTCCTGATACGGTACCTCCTAAATTTTTAAAATCACCACCATCTAGTGCATAGTTGAATCGGTAATCATTCCCATCTGCTTTCACTTGCAACTGAATAGGTTTGGATATATCAATTTTGGCACTAGCCACTATCTCGGATTCCGTTTTACGGTCTCCTCCTGTCTCAAGGGTATAAGTCCTTTCCAATAAGAGTATATACTCTTTACCCTTTTTTGTCAGGCCAAATACATAATTAGATCCTTCATTCTGTAAGGCCACTATTCCTGCCAGGTCTTTCTCAGATTTAGGGTTGTAATCCATCGTTGTAGTAAATGAAAAGTTATCGTGTTGTTGACGATGAAAAAGAGTAGAGGTAGGTTTCATTTCCTTGATATTGGTTTCAAAGGGCGTTATTTCTAAACCTTTTTTAGTGAACTTGATGAACTCCTCACGAGGTCCCCTAAGCGCTATCCATCTTGGGTGTAAATCTTCAGATCTGAAATCTTCCGTGATAGTAAAGTTACCATTGGGGAAAAAACCATCCTGACCATTCTTATTAGTTACTCCTTCAGGGAGTTTTAGCTTTGGTTCCATAGGAACCAGTCCATTTTGGAAAACCGGAAACTCACCTGACCAATCAACCGGAAGTATAAACGTTTCACGACCGGTGTTAACCATGTCCTTTTCATTAGGTCTTATTGCCAGAAACACACCATAATATTTGCCATCAGGGCCTTCTACTAAATCCGCATGTCCAGCCCAGTCAATTTTATTAGTACGATCTTTTGGGAAATGCCTTTGAGTAAGTATTGGATTACTTGGAGCTGGCACATAAGGGCCTTTTGGATTATCACTGATAAAAACCACCTCGCTATGCCAGTCACCTGTTCCACCTTCTGCACACATTAGGTAATACTTGTCATTCTTTTTGTATATATGCGGTGCTTCTATCCATATCGGTTTTTTGCTGAGATCAACCCCACCGTTCACAATAATTTGATCTGACCCTG
This sequence comes from Fulvivirga lutimaris, assembly GCF_009711525.1. GTDB lineage: Bacteria > Bacteroidota > Bacteroidia > Cytophagales > Cyclobacteriaceae > Fulvivirga > Fulvivirga lutimaris. The sequence goes on along the minus strand of NZ_SMLV01000394.1, from coordinate 12,123 downwards.
GTATTACTTGATCTTTCTCAATATCATACTCCCAAATTTTAATCACACGATGACCAGTGTATAGCTCTTTGCCTTCATCTGGTGCATCATTATGAACTACGTAGGCCTTCCCGTCATCATCAAAGAATATTGATGGGTCAATTCCTCCGAATTTAAGCTTTATTGGCTCACTCCAGTCTTTCATTGGATCCTGGGTCTTAACAATGATATTACCCAGTCCTCCTGCAAATGCTGTTGTAATCATATAAAAAGTGTCATTTGACGGGTTATAGGTAATACCCGGTGCATATACTCCTGAACTAATACCGGTATCATGCACATCAAGCTGTGAGGGTCTGTCAAGTACGTGTCCTATTTGAGACCAGTTCACCAAATCAATTGAATGAAAAATTGGCACTCCGGGAAACATGGCAAAAGAAGAGCACACCAGGTAATAATCATTTCCTTTGCGGGTAATTGCCGGATCCGGATAGCAACCTTGCAATATTGGATTATAAAATTCACCATCTTCCAGAGGATAATCTTTATACACCTGATCATCACCCTTATATACTACTTTAGAAAACACGGGTGAATTCGCACCTGCTTTGTTATCGTTAAGAGCATTATAGAGTTTAAATGAAAACAGCGTGAAACATGCTACTAATAGTAGAATTTGAAATTTGAATTTAATTGCTAATCGATTCATTACTTATTAAATAACTAGTTTGTGTTAATTTTTAGTGGTGTTACTCTCGAGCAGGGATAGCATTTTTTCTCCATATCGCATTCCCAGTTTTCGATAACCTGCAGCCGAAAAGTGAAGACCATCATCAACAGCCTCACAGTCTTTTGATGATATTACATGTGCATTGGGTACAACCTCCGGCAATGTGGCAATTATAGGATTCATAGAAGCACATTTGCCACCTTCCTCCTCACTGACCATTTCTCCAGCTAGAAGCGGAATGTCCTTATTCCGAAGCCCCAGATCGCGCAGGATATTTTCATATACCTCTTTTACCTTTTTTGGCCACTCCTTGTCACCGGTATTAGACTCTCCCTGATGCAAAAGAATGCCTTTTATAACCCCATCCTTTTGAGCAAGTCTCGCCATTTCTATCAGGCGCCCATACGGGTTTCCATCATATTCTCTCACCAAATTTTTAAGCCAATCAGGAGATGTTTCAACATAGGACTGATAATTCTCTTTGTCAAAAAGTTCAATCTTACAGCCTCCAACGGATACGTTTATCACACCGATCTTAATGTTTTTAGACAACCCGGACATTAACGTCCTACCAAAATAATCTGCTGGTGTCAGTCCCGTTTTACAACGACACAACGGTGGTTTAGCCAAATACCACTGCCCTTTTTTTCTGTCCAGATCAGGACAATCGACAGCTTCCATAACCTGAAACCTATCATTAACCATCAATGTATCCTCAGGCTGCACCCGGGCATGACCTTCCATGTTGGATTGCCCGAAATTCAGAAAAATATAGAAGTCCGGATCCTGGCCATATAACTGCGGGACAGACATTACGGTTGTTGTGATTAGAAGAATGATACTTGATAAAATCTTTTCCATTTAGAAGATGTGTTAATTAATGGTGTCTGTTATATTGAAATAATCAAAATCGACATAGCCCCCTGCCGAGTGCGTAGCGTAATTAAAAAGGCCGAATCGATATCCCATAAAATGAGGAAGCGTATATCTCATTTTGAGTTCTGAGCCGATTTTTTCCCATGACTTTCCATCTAAACTGTAGTAAAAATTGGCTACATCTTTTCTCTCTTTGAAGTCACAGGCTGCCTTCAGGTAAACTAAATTCTGATTAATTGGCAGTTGCTCCTCTACGGTAGGTGCATCTTCATCAGATTCATTTTTCAACATGATAATGGATTTAGAGCCATTTTCATATTTAACTCCAACCAGTCCATATCTCTGCTGAAGAAGTGCTAACCCTGCAAAATCGCCTTCCTTCATATGAGAAATATCCAGAGAGGTAATTGCCGCGCTTTCCGGGCCTATCGTTCGCTGTGTTAATGTATTGCGAGCATGCACGAAGCTGTTATCTACCCGACCCGTTGTTAATCTCAGGTATCCTTTTTTTCCATTGACCGTCCAAAACTCATTATCAGGATTATGGTTCCATTGCCATACCAGCGGCAAATCAGGTTCGCCCTTTTTCCTCTTAAAATCGTCAGAAGCAACTATACCTGGAATTAAACCTTTACTTACCGGCAGGTCGAGTTGCTTAGGAACCTTACCTTCTATGCCTAGCACCGGCCATTCTTCTTCCCAGGTAACTGGCACTAGGTATGGGATACGGCCAACTGAACCAAAATCACGAAAAAGATAAGCAAACCATTGGCCATCAGGTGTATCAATCAAACCACCTTGCGCAACACCTTTATCTTGCAATGCTATACGACCCTCCCATGGCCCATTGATATTATCAGCACGATGTATCAGCACAGTGCGCATTCCTTCTCTGGGCCAGGCAATATTAAATAGGTAGTATTTTCCCTTAACCTTAAATAGCTGTGAGCCCTCTGCCGGCAACATTATATTTTCCTCTATGGGGGCGTGCGCATTTTCTATCAGAACCCGTTCTGTGCCGGGTTTCACGCCAGAAAGGTCATCCTTGATTTCAACAATATGAATTTCACCTCCACCCCATACCATGTATAATTTTCCATCATCAAATAAAATACTATTGTCATGGTAAGATGGTTGGAATGTGTGCCTTTCCCACATCTCTTTTTCTATATCCGAAGTAGCAAATATATATGTCTTACCTGTTGTTGAAGAAAACGTGGAAAGGTAATATGTCCCATCCATATATCGAAGACAGCTTGCCCATGAACCCTTACCATACATCTGCATCCCGTTTTCCATATTCACATTATCCTGATCTGCAAGGGTGTCATAAGCATAGCTTACAATCTCCCAGTTAACCAAGTCCTTTGATTTCATTACAGGTATACCAGGACTCATATGCATAGTGGTGCTACTCATATAATAGGTGTCATTCACCCTTATTATAGAGGCGTCCGGTACATCAGCATGTATGATGGGATTTTGAGCACTATTCTGCTGTGCTAAAGAAACACCAACTATTAAGGTGAAGACAAACCCAAAAGTCAAATGTCTTATGGGTGATAATAAATCCATTTTTTTATCATAATTCATTATTCTCAAAGCTATTGCAAACGTTTGAAACACTTGCCGGAATTTAATCTCAAAACATTCTCATATGTTACGGATGCTTTCGTTCAGGTTACATTTTAATCATCGACTTTCTATTTCTTCTATTTACCATAAGCAAAATGTGCAACTGAAATATCTGTTCGGCAGAACTGAGACAGGTTTTTCCCTATACCGGTTTAATTGTGGTAGCCATCCAACTCTGGCAGGCACACATCCAGAAGATCGAATGGTACATATCAGGGTTGTAAAACAGCAGTTGAGGAATTGATTTTTATAACCTGGTCTCTATTCCGTCTTACATAGACCGTCAGGATATATTCGGCAAGCGTTTCTTACAATATTTGAAACCGTTTATCATCGTCAAGAAAATACATTCCGTGGAATATCCTTTTCTACTGGATATCTTTTGAAGGATTGTATATGCATTCTCAATTTGGACCCTGATACTTCTCAGAACAACCTCTTTGACCTGCTGGCTATCAAGTTGGAGTGGTTGGAAATGAAAATCAGGATACTGATTAAGAAATAAATGATTTAACTGATGGGTAAAAACAAAAAAACCTGAGATTTCTCTCAGGTTTCAATTGTGTCGGGGCGGCAGGATTCGAACCTGCGACCCCCTGGTCCCAAACCAGGTACGCTAACCGGACTGCGCTACGCCCCGAACTTGTATTTTCGTGATCCGCTTAGGATTCGAACCTAAGACCTACTGCTTAGAAGGCAGTTGCTCTATCCAGCTGAGCTAGCGGACCAAATAAAGTCTCAGCGGAGAGAGGGGGATTCGAACCCCCGGTACAGTTTAACCCGTACGACAGTTTAGCAAACTGTTGGTTTCAGCCACTCACCCACCTCTCCGTCTCAATTTTTGAGAGTGCAAATATAAAAGAACTATTTTCAGTATTCCAAACACAATGTGAATAAAAATTACGTTTAATTTCAGATGGTCATTTTTCACTTTTAACATTAATTATGACAGGTGGTATTTGGTCGCCAATTTGGCTTCTTTATATTTGCCCCAGTTCAAAAAATAGCATATGTCTTGGTTATATTCATTTACGCTTACAGAAGGCATTCTTAGTGGCTTATTTGCTTTACTCTACCTGGCTTATATTGGCCGAGTAGTTAGTACAGCAAAAAAGTTGAAAGTGGGTTATTCTAAGGTGCTTATAAAGCTACTTGTAAGAACCGTTTACTTTATCCTCATCATAGTAGCAATACTCGGCCCTTCATTCGGAGAGTCAAAAAGAGAAGTGAAATCTGTGGGTAAAGATATCTTTATGCTGGTTGACCTTTCTGAATCAATGAATGCAGCCGACATTCAACCCACCCGACTAGAAAAAATAAAATTCGAGTTGAAAAATATTGTCAAGGCATTCAATTCTGACAGAATGGGAATAATCATTTTCTCATCTGAGTCTTTTATGCAATCTCCTCTTACATACGACCAGAATGCCCTTAACCTATTTATAGAAACACTTAATACGAGGCTCGTTCCTAATGCAGGTACAGATTTTGGCCCGCCTTTAAGAATGGCTCTGGAAAAATTAAATGCTGAAGAATCTCCACTAACCCAGCAGAAATCTAAAGTTATAATACTTATTAGTGATGGTGAAGACTTTGGCGAGCAAACTGAAGATGTAACCCAGGAAATAGAAAGCCAGGGTATTAAAATGTTTACCCTAGGAATAGGTACAGAAAGAGGTAGCAAGATAAGAGTGCGTGGTGGGTATAAAAGAGATAGGCAAGGAAACGAGGTAATTACAAAGCTAGATTCTAAGTCTCTAAGAAAACTAGCCAGCGAGACTGATGGACAATATTTTGAGATAAATGAAACTAATAATGACGTTTCTCGCTTAATAAGTACAATAAACAAAATTGAAGGAGAGCTGCGAGACACTCGTCAGGTTGACGTTTCAGCTAATAGATATTACTACTTTTTATTGGCTGCTTTATTTTTGATATTATTGGATGTGCTTGCAAGTATTAAAGTGATAAAAATATGAAGTATATCATAGGTATATTATTAGTAGTGTATGCATTTGGCAACATTGGAGATATTGCCAAAGTCAATTCTTTAAAAAAGAAGGCTAAGGAAGCATATACGAATGGCCAATATCAAGAAGCACTTGAGCACTATCAATTCTTAGTTGATTCGATGAATATTGTTGATGACAACATAAAGTTAAACATGGCTAATGCCTACTATCAGCTAAAAGACACCACCAATGCCATTAATAACTACAGTGACTTGCTGGCAAGCAATAACAAAACCGTCAGATCTGTAGCTAACCAGCAAACCGGCATTATCAAAAACAAACAGAAGAAGTATAAGGAAGCCTTAGACCATTTTAAAGAGGCACTTAAAGCAGACCCAACCAATGAGGATGCAAGATATAATTACGAATTACTTAAGAAGGTCTTGAAAGAAAAAGAAGAGCAAGAAAAGAATCAAGACCAAAAAGATCAGGATAAAAACCAGGATCAGGACAAAGAGAATAAAGAAAATAAAGATCAGCAGAATAAGGATAAGCAAGATAAGAACAAGGAGGATCAGGAAAAGCAGAACGAAGAAGAGCAAAAACAGGATCAGGAAGGTCAGGAAGATAAAGACAAGCAAGACGAGCAGCAGAAAAAAGAAGAGGAAAAGAAAGAAGGAGAAGAAAAAGATAAAGAGCAGCAAAAGCCTGAAGATGCAGAAAATAAAGATCAGGAAAAACCTTCTGATCAGGAGCCATCACTATCTGAAAAACTGAAGGATATGAAAATCTCTGAAGAGAAAGCCAAAATGATTTTAGAGGCTATGAAAAATAACGAAATCCAGTACATTCAGCAGAATAAAAGAAAACCAACCAAGAAAAAGGATCCGGACAAACCTGATTGGTAATACTTGTCAGATAATAGTCTTTTAATCTCTGGTCAGATTCCCTAGATTTGCTGCCTAACAACAGTTAGGATAATTCAACAAGTCTAAACCATAAAACACATTATGAAAGAAGTATATATCGTTGCTGCCGTAAGGACACCAATAGGTAGTTTTGGTGGTAGCCTGGCAGGTATTCCTGCCACCAAGCTTGGGTCAGTGGCTATCAAAGGAGCCTTAGACAAAGCAGGTGTTGTAGCATCAGAAGTTAACGAAGTATTTATTGGGAATGTAGTATCAGCGAATCTTGGTCAGGCACCTGCTAGACAAGCAGCCGTTGGCGCTGGCATAGGTTATAATGTTCCTTGTACCACTGTAAACAAAGTATGCTCTTCTGGTATGAAGTCCGTAATGCTTGGTGCACAGTCAATCATGCTGGGTATCAATGATGTAGTCGTAGCTGGAGGTATGGAAAATATGTCGGCTATCCCCTACTATGTACCAAAAGCACGATATGGGCTAGGGTATGGTCACGGTCAATTAATTGATGGACTAATGCATGATGGTCTTTGGGAAGCATATCATGAATTTCCAATGGGAAATTGCGCAGACAATACTGCTAAGGAAATGAACATCTCTAGAGAAATGCAGGACGAATATGCTATCAGCTCATATAAGAGATCAGCTGCTGCATGGGAAGCTGGCAAATTCAAAGATGAGATTGTTCCTGTTGAAGTACCTCAAAGAAAAGGTGATCCGATCATTTTCGCTGAGGATGAAGAATACAAAAATGTTAGGTTTGATAAAATACCAAGCCTAAGACCAGTATTCTCTAAAGAAGGTACAGTAACCGCAGCTAACGCTTCTACTATCAATGATGGAGCTTCAGCTATCATATTGGTGAGTAAAGAAAAAATGGAAGAGCTCGGCCTCAAGCCTATCGCCAAAATCAGAGGCTTTGCCGATGCTGCACAAGAACCAATATGGTTTACTACAGCGCCTTCATTAGCTATTCCTAAGGCAATGAAGCATGCTGGTATTGAGAAATCAGATGTTGACTTCTACGAAATAAATGAAGCATTCTCTGCAGTGGCAATTGCTAACAATCAGGAGTTAGGCCTTGATCCTGAAAAAGTAAACGTGAATGGTGGTGCCGTGGCATTGGGTCACCCACTGGGAGCTTCAGGAGCAAGAATTATAACAACCTTGAACAGTGTGCTTCACCAAAATAAAGGAAGTATCGGTGTTGCAGGTATCTGTAATGGTGGTGGTGGCGCTTCTGCTATTGTTATAGAGGCACTCTAAGTCGATATTTTAAATAATATATTGAATAGCCCTGCGTTTTAGTAGGGCTATTTTTATTTTTGACCTATGAAATCACTTCTCCTTGTTGCTTTGTCATTCATTACCCTGAGCTTATCAGCTCAGCAAATGGTTTACACCTTCTATGATGAGGAGCAAACCATTCTAAAAGAGAAGTATGAAACACTAAATGGAGACGAGTCCAGTCTTAATGGGAAATACATCAAATATCACCCCAACGGAAAGGTAGCTACAGAAGGCTCTTTTAAAAATGGGTATAAGAATGGTGTGTTTAAAGAATATTATGAAACTGGCCAGCTTCAGAGAGAGATCAGTTTTGATGATGGCGACAAGCATGGACCTGTGAAGGTATTTAACGAACGAGGTGTGCTACTACAGTCTGCCTATTTTGAAAAAAATAAATTGTCTGACAGTCTTAATTTATACTTTGACAATGGAAAGAAAAGAACCGAAGGGTATTTTAAAAATGATAAGCTCGAGGGGTTGCTTTACGAGTATTATGAGAGTGGACAGGTAAAAAGAGAAATCTTTTACGAAGAAGGAAACCAAACTGGCATCACCAAGACATATTATGAAAATGGAGTATTAAATACAGAAGGCAATTACTTAAAAGGGGTGCTTAATGGTTATTACAAAACCTATTTTCCTAACGGCAAAATTGAAACCACCTCCTCTATGGACTCTGGAACACAAACCGGAAGGTTTGAAAACTATGACTCACTTGGCAACCTCCTACTGACCGGCACTTATAAAAATGGACGTCTTGATGGAGAAAATCTTGGCTACTACCCTTCCGGAGTTTTAAAGCATAAGTATTTTTATGAACAAGGAAAATTCGCAGGTACCAATATTCAGTATTATGAAAATGGGAATAAAGAAAGAGAAGTAACAACTTCCAAAGATGGTGGCAACAAAACAATCACCTATTATACTCAAGCTGGAATTAAAACTAAAACAGAGTCCTTTTCAGGTGATAAACCTCATGGTATTTGGCTTTACTTTAACGATGACGGCAATAAAATCAAAAGTGAGAATTATGATTTAGGAAGATTAAATGGATTCTTAACGCACTATTATAAAAGCGGTAAAATTCAAAGGCAAGTTGAATACAAGTACGATTATCGTTTTGGAAATTCAACAACGTATTACGAGACAGGAGAAATAGAATCCATCACACCATTCAGAAGTGATAAACAACATGGCACTTACAAAAAACTAAGTAAAGAAGGCTCCATAATAGAAACTGGAGAGTATGTTGGCAATAGAAAAGTCGGAAACTGGACCCAGTATGATGAGTCTGGAAAACTGACATTGACCGAAGTTTACAAAGCTGGAAAACTGACTGAAACAATAGTACCGCCAGAGGATGAAGAAACCGAAGGCAATTAGAATGATATAAAAACCAAAATTGTATTTCATATCATGCCCCGCTGAATTAAATTTGTTCACAATCTATGAAAGCACTTAAAGGAACAAGTTATTCCTTCCCCAATCAGACAAAATTTTACAGCGGAAAAGTAAGAGATGTTTACTACTTCGGAGATAAAATGGCCATGGTTGCCACTGACAGAATCTCCGCATTTGATGTAATCTTACCGGAAGCTATTCCATTTAAAGGACAAGTACTCAATCAAATTGCGGCTAAGAATTTATTAGCTACAAAAGATATTTGCCCTAATTGGCTTATATCTACTCCAGACCCAAATGTAGCAGTAGGGCACCTGTGTGAACCTTTTCCTGTTGAAATGGTAATACGAGGCTACCTGGCGGGACATGCCTGGAGAGAATATAGAAGTGGAAAAAGAGAAGTCTGTGGAGTAGCACTACCAGATGGACTTAAAGAGAATGACAAGTTGCCTGCTCCTATCATTACCCCTACAACAAAAGCTCATGAAGGTCATGATGAGGATATTTCTAAAGAAGAAATTCTAAAGCAAAACCTTGTGAATGCTGCAGATTATGAAGTGCTTGAAAAGTACACTCAACAACTATTTGCTCGGGGCACTGAGCTTGCAGACCAGCAAGATCTTATTTTGGTTGATACAAAATATGAATTTGGAAAGATAGATGGTAAAATCTATTTAATAGATGAGGTTCATACACCTGATTCATCTCGTTACTTTTATAAGGAAGGTTATGAAGAAAGGCAGCAAAAAAATGAGCCTCAAAAACAACTCTCAAAGGAGTTTGTCCGTCAATGGTTAATAGAAAATGGTTTTCAGGGCAAAGATGGACAAAAGGTGCCCGAAATGACTGAATCAGTTGTAAAATCAATTTCAGATAGGTATCTTGAACTTTACGAGAAAGTATCTGGAGAGCCTTTTGACAAACAGGACTACAGTAACATAGAAAAAAGAATAGAAAGCAATATTATCACAGCCTTAAAATAAGGTTAAGGCCTCCACTAAGAAAACATAAATAGATAATGAAATATACTATAGACAAACAAGAGAAATATAGCCTACTTAAACTGCATGAAGAAAAATTAGACTCAAGCATTGCCCCAGGTCTAAAATCAGAATTAATTACAATACATGCCGAAGGTGTTAAAAATATTATCCTTGATCTTTCAGAAGTAAAATATACAGATTCATCTGGTCTTAGCGCCCTTCTTGTTGGCAACAGAGTAGTACAGGAAAAAGGTGGTATTTTCATTCTAGCTTGCTTGTCAGACCACACTACTAAACTGATAAAGATTTCTCAATTGGACAGCGTCCTAAATATTTTACCTACGGTAGAAGAAGGTGTAGATGCCGTATTTATGAACGAAATTGAGAATGATCTTCAAGATGGTGAAGATGACAATTGATGTAGAATAGTTGCCATTTAACTTAACAATACTCGGCTCCAATTCAGCAACGCCTGCCTATGGCAGGCACCATACCGCCCAATATCTAAATATAGGAAGTCACCATTTTTTGATAGACTGTGGTGAAGGAACTCAGGAAAGGCTCAATATATATAAAGCCAAAGTTCAAAGAATCCATCACATTTTCATAAGCCACTTGCATGGTGACCATTACCTCGGTTTAATGGGCCTTATTTACACCATGCACCTTTTAAAACGCACTAAAGACCTAAATATTTATGGTCAAAAAGGCCTTAAGGAGATTATAGTTACCCAACTGAAATACTCCGACAGCCGATTAAATTATAAAATTAACTTCAGGGAGCTTCAACCTAAAAAATCAGAACTGCTTTTCGAAGATGACACTTTAGAAATCACCTCATTTCCTTTAAACCATAGAATACCGTGTAGCGGATTTCTCTTCAAGGAAAAGCCTAAACCATTAAGACTTTCTAAAGAAAACCTGCCTGAGAATATTGCATTGGCACATATTGCATTATTAAAAAAGGGTGAAGATGTTTTTGATGAGGAAGGTAATTTACTTTATAAAAATAAAGAATATACTCTACCTCCGAGAAGGTCACGGTCCTATGCATTTTGTTCGGACACCTTGTATGATGAAAGCATAGTGCCGCATATAAAAGGAGTTGACTTGCTCTATCATGAAGCCACATTTCTTGCAGACAAATACCCATGGGCTGAATTAACATTTCATAGCACCACGCATCAGGCCGGAGAAATAGCAAAGAAAGCAGAAGTAAAGCAATTAGTCATTGGTCACTATTCTGCACGATACAAAGACCTCACTCCTTTCATAACAGAAACAAGAGAGGTGTTTGAAAATTCAATACTTTCAGTTGAAGGGGAAACCATATCATTGAGTGATTAAGTCATGAAAAATATCATCGATAAAAAGACCAACTTATTTATAGTTCTGGCAGGTATTTTTCTGACCAACGCCTTGTTAGCTGAGCTCATTGGTTTTAAGATATTTTCATTAGAATCTTCTCTAGGCTTTAACCCTGCTCAGATCAATTTATTAGGGGATTGGGTATTGGATTTTAACTTAACAGCAGGTGTTGTCCTCTGGCCGGTAGTGTTCATTACCACTGATATTATTAATGAGTATTTTGGTAAACAAGGTGTTAAAAAAATCAGTTATCTAACGGTCATTTTTATAGCCTTTGCATTTATCGTGCTTGTAGTAGTTACCAAACTAGAGCCTGCACAGTTTTGGTTAGACATTAACAGCACCGATGCCCAAGGCAGAGACTTTGATATCTCTTATGCCTTTAACAAAGTATTGCTACAAGGCTCCTATATCATCATAGGTTCTTTAGTTGCGTTTTTAGTGGGTCAATTACTGGATGTATATGTATTCCACAAACTCCGAAAGATTACGGGAAATAAACACTTATGGGTAAGAGCTACAGGATCGACACTCGTTTCTCAGCTGGTGGATAGCTTTGTAGTACTCTTTATCGCTTTTTATTTATTGGCTCCTGCTGATGGACAGTGGACGGTTGCTCAGGTGATTTCTGTTGGGATAATCAATTACATCTACAAATTTGTGGTGGCCCTGGTATTAACACCGCTCTTGTACATCGCACATTTTTTGATTGACAATTACTTAGGAAGAGAAAAGTCTGAAGAACTTATAGAAGAAGCTGCAGACTCCAGCGAATCATTTTTTTGAGGCTAGCTTTTTCAACTTTTCCTCTCTTTGCTCTGGCGCACACGGATATCCAAATAAGCAATCCTGAATAATGGCTTGCGCAACCTGACGAGGTATTTTATCTTCCCATCCTGATTCACCAGCCTTAATCATTGCCAAAATATGATCAGAAATAATATCAAGGTTTTCCATATTAGCACCATTGATATTCTCCAGTTTAT
>NZ_SMLV01000120.1 GCF_009711525.1 Fulvivirga lutimaris | reverse complement strand
TCCTACATCTGGGTCGGTAGCCTGTACATTATAAGTATACACTGCGTCTTGAATGGCTCCAGTTACTGGTGTACTGGAAAATACCGGGGCATCATTAGTGTTTGTCACCTGGATAGTAAATGATTGATTTATGTTTGCTCCTATACCATCTCTTACATTTAACACAACTCCAACTGATCCTACATGTTGATTTAGGGGTGTACCTGTTAGCACTGCTGTTCCGTCTCCATTGTCTGTCAAACTCAACCAGATTGGTTTTGATAATGCTGTTATAACCTGAACATCTCCTACATCTGGATCTGTTGTCGATATGTTATAGATGTATAACTGGTCTTCATTGATGCTGGTAATCGCAGTACTCACAAATGATGGCGGGTCATTGGCATTATCTACGTTAATAGTAAACACCTGATCTACTGCCGTCCCTGAAGCATCTTCTATATTTAACACTACCGCATGCTGGCCCAGGTTAGCATTCGTGGGCGTACCTGTCAGTGTACCTGCTCCATTCACGCCTGGTGTAAAGGTCAACCAGCCTGGAAGTGTGGTAGCCGTAAGCACTCTTGTATCTCCTATATCTGGGTCTCCGGTTCCTATATTGTATTCATAGGCGGCATCCTGCACTGCAATAGGTACTGGTGTTGTTGTGAAGAAGGGCGGATCATTAGTATTCTTCACCTGGATCGTAAAGTTCTGATTCACATTCGCCCCTACTGCATCGCTTACATTTAATACAATTGTGGCATTACCTACATTCGCATTCAATGGTGTGCCTGTTAATACTGCTGTCCCATCTCCATTGTCTGTCAAGGTCAACCAGCTTGGTTTTGATAGGGATATAATATCTCGTGTATCTCCTACGTCCGGATCAGTAGTCGATACAAAATAAGAATATACCTGATCTTCATCTACACTCGTAACTGGTGTACTCGTAAAACTTGGTGGATCATTCTGATTATCTACATTAATAGTAAAGGATTGCTCTGTGGCTGCTCCTTCAATATCAGTCACACTGATTATTACCGAACTCGAACCCAGGTTAGCGTTTGTTGGGGTACCATGTAGTGACGCTGTACCGTTGTTATTATCGGTTAAGGTCAACCATGATGGCAGCTCTACAGAGACTATACTTCTGGTATCTCCATTGTCAGGGTCTGAAGTTGTTATATTATAAACATAGGCCTGATCCTGAATTGCTCCGGTTACTGGCTGACTCACAAAAACTGGTGGGTCATTCGTATTGATTACTGTAATGGTGAAGTTTTGGTTAACACTGGCGCCCTGAGCATCTTCTACTTCTATAACAACATCCGAAAGACCTACATTTGAATTTAATGGGGTGCCTGATAGCAAGCCTGTACCATCTTCATTATCTGTCAACGTTAACCACGATGGTAATACCACTGCTCTTATCTCCAACACATCACCATTATCAGGGTCTGTAGTCTCTATTAAGTATTCATAAAGATTATCTTCTGACACACTGGTCAGCGGTGTACTTGTAAAAGATGGTGCATCATTGGTGTTGTTTACTACTATGGTAAAGTCCTGAACTACTTCTACACCACTATTATCGGCAGCTACAAACTGTACCTGATTAGCTCCTAAATTTGCATTCGTTGGGGTGCCTGATATACTGCCACTACCATCTCCATTATTGGTAAAGGTCAGCCAGCTTGGCAAGCTTATCGTAGACAAAGCCACCTGATCTCCTAAATCAGGGTCATCTGTGTTTACATTATAGGTATAGACTACATCTTGTACTGCTGAAGTAATTGGTGCAGTTAAAAATACTGGTGCATCATTGGTGTTGGCCACTGATATGGTGAAGTTTTGGTTCACATTAGCACCTAATGCATCTCTTACATTCAATACCACACTAGAGTTACCTACATGCTGATTTAATGGCGTGCCTGTTAATACTGCTGTGCCATTACCATTATCTGTTAAAATCAACCAGCTTGGTAACGATAAGGCTATAATTGTTCGAGTATCTCCTGCATCAGGATCCGCTGTGGTAATGTTGTAGGTATAAACTGCATCTTCATTTACATTCTGAACAGGCGTGCTCGTGAAGCTTGGTGCGTCATTCTGGTTATCTACATTGATTGTAAATACCTGGTTG
>NZ_SMLV01000348.1 GCF_009711525.1 Fulvivirga lutimaris | reverse complement strand
GAGCGGTTAGTGATAATGATGACGAAAGAAAATCAGTGGAGGATGCCTTTGCCAAATCAGTGCTTTGGGGATTTACGCTCGTTACTGAAGAGAATGGCAAGGTACTTATAGATATGTCAGACTTTTTAATGCAGGATGCGCATAATGTATCCGGCAGGTTGAAAAATGGCAAGCAGGGAAGTTACAGCGTTGATAAGTCACGGTCTGCTATGTTTATGGATCGTACCAAAAACTTCCCTAAAAATTCAGAGTTTGAAGTTACTTTAACGCTAACTGGTACTCCTGCAGGGTGGGACATCAGAAGTGTAACCCCAACAGCTACGAGCGTTACAGTAAGACAGCATCATTCATTTATTGAGTTGCCGGATGATAACTATAAACCTAGAATGTTTGACCCAAGAGCTGGTTACTGGTCGGTAGGTTATTACGACTATGCCTCACCAATTGACGAGGACTTGGAGCAAAGATTTATCTCACGCCACCGCTTGAATAAGAAAGATCCAAGTGCAGCAGTGAGTGAGGCTGTTGAGCCAATTATTTATTATTTAGATAGAGGTACGCCAGAACCAATACGATCGGCATTATTAGAAGGAGCTTCCTGGTGGAATCAGGCTTATGAAGCAGCTGGTTATAAAGATGCTTTCCAAGTAAAAATATTGCCAGAAGGTGCTGACCCAATGGATGTGAGATATAACATGATCAACTGGGTACACCGGTCGACAAGAGGATGGTCTTATGGTTCGAGTGTTACCGACCCACGCACGGGAGAGATTATCAAAGGGCATGTGTTACTAGGGTCTTTAAGAGTAAGACAAGACTATTTAATAGCAGAGGGTTTATTAGCACCTTATGAAGATGGCAAAGAAGTTTCTCCAGCTATGAAAGAAATGGCCCTGGCCCGATTGAGACAATTATCTGCGCATGAAGTAGGACATACATTAGGGTTGTCACACAGTTACTCATCGAGTGCTGAGGGTAAAGCTTCGGTGATGGATTATCCACATCCTGATATTAGTATAGTAGATGGTAAACTAAGCCTAGCAAATGCTTATGATACTAAGATTGGAGCTTTTGATAAAGTATCTATAGCTTATGGCTATCAGGATTTTCCAGAAGGTACTGACGAGAAGGCGGCATTAAATAAAATCATTCAGGATTCATTTAAAGATGGCCTTACCTTTCTTTCAGATCAGGATGCAAGACCACAGGGCGGTGCTCACCCTTATGCGCACCTTTGGGATAATGGAAAATCGCCTGAAGAAGGGTTAGATCATATCTTAAAAGTCCGTGAGATCGCATTGAAGAATTTTGGAGCAAACAATATTAAAAAGGGAGAGCCTTATTCAACACTAGAAGAAGTATTGGTGCCGGTTTACTACTTACACAGATATCAGGCTGAAGCTACTGTTAAGTTAATTGGAGGATTGAATTACCGCTATGCCTTAAAAGGTGATGGGCAACCAATAACAGAATATGTGCCTGCTACAAAGCAAAAGGCCGCGTTGTCAAGTCTTATGAAGTCAATAAGTGCGGATGCCCTAACTCTGCCAGAAAATATTATTAAAATGATTCCTCCGAGACCGATAGGCTATAGGCGCGGTAGAGAACTTGTTGATATTAGAACAGGCCTAACTTTTGACCCTATCTCTGCAGCTGAAACTTCTGCTAATATGACTATGGATTTGTTAACGCACACTGCGAGAATGAATCGTTTGGTAGAGCTTCATGCAAGAAACAGTGATCAGCCATCATTGGAATATGTTATTGATGAGATTATCAAAAACACCTGGGGCCAAAACCGTGGTATAGATTTGAAAGCAGAGGTGGGAAGAGCAGTTGATCAGGTGGTATTAAACCAGTTTTTCAATCTGGCGGCACACGATGAAGCAAGCCAGCAGGTAAAAGCGGTGGTGATGTACAAATTGAAAGAGTTGCAATCTTCTTTAGAGAAAAAGTCAGCGTCAAGTGTGGCGCAAAAGGCGCATTATCAAAGAGGTGCTATGAGAATAGCTACTTTCCTGGAAGAACCAGAAGAGTATGAGTTCATTAAGAACCTGACCCCTCCAGATGGCTCGCCTATTGGCATGGATATGATGTGTGGGGAATAGAGAAAGTATAAACTAGAAATGAAAGGATGGCCAATAGCCATCCTTTTTTTGCAACCTTTGGCCATTTATTGAGTCTATTACTTGAACTCAACACCAACTCAAAATGCTAAAACACAACATTCTCCTCACATTTCGCTCTTTCAAGCGATTCAAAAGCTCATTTTTCATTAATCTTATCGGACTCACAGCGGGGTTAGCCTGTACACTTCTGATATATCTGTGGGTAATGGATGAGCTTAAAGTGGATCAGTTTCATGAAAAAGATGCCCGTCTTTTCAGGGTAATGGAACATCAGCAATATGCTGATCACATCATGACTACAACTTCTACCCCTGGTTTGTTAGCAGAAGCATTAAAAGAAGACTTTCCTGAAATAGAATATGCTGCCACCACCACATGGGAGGATCCATACACTTTATCTATTGGGGAGCACAGTATTAAAGCAGATGGCTATCATGTTGGGTCCGATTACTTTAATATTTTCTCTTATGGACTGGTACAAGGAGACCCTTCACAAGTATTAGCAGATAAGAAGAATATTGTCATCTCTAAATCTTTGGCAAAGCAACTTTTTAATACTGATGAGGATGTTATTGGCAAGGTAGTGGAATATCAGCATGCCAAGGAGTTTGTCGTTTCAGGAGTATTTGAAGGAACGCCAGAGAACTCTACTGCGAAGTTTGATTTTGTTTTATCATATGAAGATTACAAGGATGATAACTCATGGGTAAAGAATTGGGGAAGTAACGGACCCAGCACTTTTGTGGTTTTACGTGAAGATGCTGACCCTGCTGATGTCTCCAATAAAATTGCCGAATATGTGAAAGGGAAGAATGAGGAATCAAACGTCACTCTTTTCCTTAAAAAATACTCTGAGCGGTATCTCTATGGAAGTTATGAAAATGGAAAGCAAGCAGGTGGAAGAATAGAATATGTACAGTTATTCTCATTAGTAGCCATATTTATTCTGGTCATTGCTTGTATCAACTTTATGAATTTGTCTACTGCCAGAGCTTCGAGGAGAATGAAGGAGGTCGGTATAAAGAAGGCTGTTGGTGCAGGTAAAGGTGGGTTGATTGTTCAATACCTTACTGAATCGGTATGCATTACCTTCTTTTCTTTATTGCTGGCCTTAGGTATTATTTGGACTTTCTTGCCCCAGTTCAACGAGATTACCGATAAACATATTGAACTGGTCTTTGATCTGAAGTTTCTGGCTTCTGTTATGGGGGTTCTCGTATTCACTGGACTATTAGCAGGAAGTTATCCTGCGCTTTATATGAGTGGGTTTAATACTATCAGAATCTTAAAAGGAGAGATGCGAGGCTCTTTAGGTGAGCTGTGGGCTAGAAGGGGTTTGGTAGTTTTCCAGTTTGCCATGTCTGTCTTACTCATTGTTTCAGTAATGGTAATTTACGAGCAGATACAGTATGTTCAGAATAAGAATCTCGGCTATGACAATGATAATGTAGTGATGTTCGAAATTGAAGGAAGGGTGGAAAAGAATCTGGAGACTTTTTTAACGGAATTGAGGAAAATCCCTGGTGTGGTTAATGCCTCTTCCATTGGGCATAGCTTAATAGGAAGAAACAATAATACCAGTGGTCTGAAGTGGGAAGGGAAAAATGAGGAAGATAGGATTTTGTTTGAAAACATGCGCGTGGATTATGGATTGATTGAGACCATGGGCATGGAAATTAAGGAGGGAAGAAGTTTCTCGAAGGAATTTTCTGCTGATACTTCAAAAGTCATGTTCAATGAAACGGCTATTGAGATCATGGGTCTTGATGATCCAATAGGGCAGGTGGTGAGACTCTGGGATGAGTACGATCTGGAGATCATTGGGGTGGTAAAGGATTTTCATTTTCAGTCATTACATGAAACAGTGAAGCCTGCATTTTTTATTATCAACCCTGAAAATACCTGGAGAGTCATGACAAGAATTGAAGCGGGTAAGGAGAAAGAAACTTTAGATGCGATTGATGAATTTTATAAGGCATTCAACCCAGGATTTATTTTTGATTACTCCTTCCTCAATGTTGAATTTGAAAAGCAATATGCTGCTGAGCAGCGTGTGGCTACACTATCCCAATACTTTGCGGGTTTTGCGGTGCTAATTTCTTGCCTTGGTCTATTCGGTTTGGCGGCATTTACAGCAGAAAGACGAATAAAGGAGATTGGCATCAGAAAGGCACTGGGCTCAAGCTCAACTAATATTGTTATTCTTTTATCGGCTGATTTTACAAAGCTTGTGCTTTTAGCAATTGTGGTAGCCTTACCATTAAGCTATATGCTCATGTCCATGTGGCTCGAGCGTTTTGCTTTCCGCATCGACTTAAGTTATTGGCTGTTTGCATTTGCTGGATTAGTATCCATATTGATTGCATGGCTTGCTGTGGGTTCGCAAGCTGTTAGAGCAGCCAATGTTAATCCGGCTAAATGCTTACGGTCAGAATAGTTTGTCATGCCGGAAAATATTAGCCTAAATTTTAAAGGGGCTAATATTTATCCGGTATCTCTTTAGATGGAGACTCTGAACCCTCCTTTTTTAAAAAGGAGAGTTCAGAGTGACGTTAACTTTTTGGATAGATTGCCTAGTTAATCCTGTCCTTCAATCCAGGGGCCACCAGCGTCAACTACCTGTTTCGCTAAGGCAGAAATCTTATCATTGGCAGCCTTAAGCTTGGTATTCAAATCCTTTAGTTGGGTTTTGATTATTTCCATGGTCTCTTTATGCGTTGCAGTAGGACCGTAGGTTGATAATGTAATACCCTTGTTTAATGCAAAAATTCGGTCACCAATAGTAGGATTTGTTCTTTCGCCAATGGCCAGTTTAGCGGCATTACCATTCATAATGGTTTGTAAGCTTTGCACCTCGGCTTTAGCACTGGCTACCTGACTTACAATCTCATTGCTCACCTTACTTCTTGAAGCCGCCCAGGTTAATTTGTCAGCGGTTTTATAAGCATTATCAAGCTGAATGCTGGTTTTGTTCACTTCACGGCTTAGCTGCTCATAGGCTCTCCAGAAAGCAGCAACCTCTGCAGGGGCCGATCCTTTTAGTGAACCTTCTCTTAATGGAACTACCTCAACAGAGACAGGCTCACCTAATTGCGTGATTTTGCCTTTTACATATTTGTTTAAAGTAGCCTGATAAGTTCTGGGTGCAACCATCAGTGCATCAGAAGCGCTATAGCCACCATCTAGTGTTAAAACGTCAGGTGATGCAACTTTTAAATTCCATGCTACACGGTTAAAACCTTTATCGGTAGAGGCCATAACACGATTCAAAATAGTGCCGTTGCCATCTTTTATTTCAAGGAAAACAAATGGACCCTCTTCACGCATTTCACTTTCCAGCGCATCCCACGATGGAAATGGAATATTGCCTGAGATACCTTTTTCTTTCTCTTTGCGGATCTTCTCTTCACTCTTAAGTTCATCTTTCAGGTAGTAAGTAAATACTGCACCGAAGTCTGGGTTTGGCGCCACATAAAGTTGCGAACCCAAAGAACCTCGTGTTTCATCAAAATCTAAAGTAGCTCTCGGTACATACCACCAGGCTTTCCTTGGCTTGAATAAGGTAGCTTCCTGCGTTAGTTGGCTTGAAGACACTTCGCGCAGCGCGCTATAGTCATCGAGAATAAAAAAGCCTCTACCAAATGATGCTCCAACCAGATCATTTTCACGTTTCTGTATTGCTAAATCTCTGAATGATATTGTGGGTACACCACCGCTCAATTCAGTCCATGAGCTGCCTGCATCTACCGAGAAATAAATACCAAATTCAGTGGCTAAAAAACACAGCTCCTTTTTGACATGATCCTGCACGAACCTCCAAACTAAATTCTTGTCACCTAGTCCGTTAGTTAATTTAGTCCATGTCGACCCCTTGTCTGTACTTTTTACAAAGTATGGCTGGTAATCACCGTATTTGTGATTGTCAAGTGAGACATAAACAGTATTGGCATCATAGAGATCAGCCTTTACATCATTGATAAAGGCAGTAGCCGGCACACCCATCTGACTGACATTGATTTTTTTCCAAGATGAACCACCATTGTCAGTTACTTGTAATAGACCATCATCTGTTCCTGCATAGATGATATTGGCATCTTTCGGAGATTGAGCTAAAGAGGTAATGGTATTATAGACCGACATAGCTGAAAGATCCCAGGGAGAATCCCAGCTTTGCTGTTTACCCATTATTGGCAGATCAACACGCTTCTCATTTTTAGTTAAATCTCCGGAAATAGCTGTCCAGCTATCGCCTCTGTTTTCTGATTTCCAAACCCTGTATGAAGCAAAGAATATAGTACTGGGGCTGTGTGGGCTTACCAAAATGGGGGCATCCCAATTGAATCGTTCATAGGGTTCATCCGCACCAGGCTGAGGCTGGATGTCTGTGATCTCTCCAGTTCTCATGTCAATCCTTGAAATATTACCTTGCTGGCGTTCAGCATACATAATGTTCGGGTTTCCTGGCTCTGTGGCTGGCTGATGACCATCCCAGTTCAATACCATTTGCCAATCGGCATTGGTTATCCCGGTAATATTATCGGTTCTTGACGGGCCTCCTTGTGAGCTGTTATCTTGCGTTCCACCAAATACATTATAAAATGGTTCGGCATCATCCAAAGCCACTTTGTAGAACTGGGTTACAGGCAAATTCTCCATATATCTCCAGGTATCTCCCAGGTCAAAACTTTCATAAACCCCACCATCGGTTCCTACCATCAGGTAATTAGGATCATCCTTTTTAAAAGCGAGCGCATGATTGTCAACATGCTTATCGGTTGTATTCACTTCTGTAAAAGTTTTACCACCATCCAATGACATTCTCAAAGGACTGTCCATAAAGTATAGCTTATCAAACTGATGAGGGGAGGCGTAGAGCTCCTGGTAGTAATGCGGACCTGTTGCACCTGCTATGGCATCAGACATCTTAGTCCAGCTACTACCACGGTTGTCAGACCTCCAAACACCACCTGTTTTTCTGTTAGTCTCAATGGCTGCATAAACCACATCAGGATTCTGAGGAGAAATGGCCAGACCTATTTTACCCATTTTGCCTTCTGGCAATCCTGTTTTAAGCATTTTCCAGGTGTCTCCACCATCTAAGCTGGTGTAAATTTTAGTTTTTTCACCTCCGCCCATCCAGGCAGCAACTGTTCTATGATGTTGCCATGTGGCCGCATAAATTCTATTTGGATCACGTGGGTCAACCACAAAATCTGTGACTCCTGTCCATTCATCATCTCCCAATGTCTTTTTCCAGGTTTGTCCTCCATCTGTCGATTTGTAAAATCCACGCTCACCACCTTTGCTCCAAAGTGGTCCTTGTGATGCCACAAGCACGACATTAGAGTTGCCGGGCTTGATGTATATTTTTGAGATGTGCTCTGATTGCTTAAGTCCCATATTGGTCCAGGTAGCACCATCATCTTCACTTTTATAGACCCCATCACCAAAGCTGATGTGTCGGCCACCATTGTTTTCTCCAGTGCCCACCTAAATAGTATGGGGGTTATTTGGGTCAATGGTTACACAGCCAGTGGCAAAAACAGACTGATCATCAAATACCGGAGTGAAAGTGGTTCCTGCATTGATGGTTTTCCAAACCCCTCCCGAAGAAACTGCCACATACCAGATGTTTTCGTTGGTAGGATCTATTGCAAGGTCAGAAATACGACCAGACATAAATGCGGGGCCTATATTTCTGAATTTTAGATTATTGAAAAGCTTCGTGTCTATTGGTGTTTTAGCAGGAGACTGGCCTCTGCGCTGAGAAAATACCGACTCTGCAGGAATAATTAGTGCGAACGTCAGTAGATAAAGGAGGATTTTTTTCATGATTGATAGGATTGGTTTATCCCTAAAATAATCATAAAGCACCATCTTTTTAAGTCGCATGTGAAAACTGGTGAATTCAGCTATTTGAATGGAGTGAGTATCTAAAAAAATAGGCTGATTTCCTTCAAAGGGAATCAGCCTATTTGATATAGGTATGATATTTTTAAAAATACAGCGGACTTATTTTTTCACCAATACATGATCTCTGGTGAAACTCAAATCGATGTTCACCATTTCAGCTATGCTTTCTAATATTAGCAATATTGCTTTTTGATTGTCCAAAGTAAGTTTGCCTGAGTAAATACTTTTTGCAAGATTGAAGATGCTATTCTGCACATTAATCAAATTTGGATTAAGTTTAATTTGACTAGCCAGTTTTAGAATAGAAAGTACATTTTTCAATGGATCAGTTTTAACAGGCTCTTGCTCAAAGCGGTCTAACAATTTATGCAGAAGATTTTGCAACGCCTTATTTATAATCTCTTCATCAATATTTACCTTCCATTTGTTAACCTCATGGACCAGATGTTTTAGTTTTTCGAGATCAAAGTCTGGAGCCATCAGGTTGTCTTTCAACTCAATGTTAATGACCATTTCCAGGTTCTTTCTCAAGATATCTGGAATACCTAAATTTTCCAGAGCCATTACATTCATGATATTGTAATTGATATCATAAATCTTGCGGTAGGATTCATAGGCCTGATCTTCACTCTGATTCAAGAATTGGTTAACGAGCTTGAGCTGTTCATCTTTAAACATTTGGAAGAACGAGAAATTGTGTTCTTTAAAATGCTCCTTAATCAGGTCAGTGACTCTCGCAATGTTACTTCTTCCAAATGCATTGGTTAGCTCTAAGGAGATATCTCCAAATTCCTGATCACTCAATGCTTTGGTGGTTCCTCCAATTAAATGGTGTTGCCCCAGATAAAGAACTACAAAACTAAACTGCTTTTGAGAGAGTGTTACTTTAGAGCTAACACTTGTAGATCCAATGGCTAATTTTTGAATGCCAGCATTTATTCGCTCATATTTTATACTTTCACAGTCGTAGTTTAGAACAGTGAGGGTCTTCGGATTATTGGCGAATAATGAGGCTACAGCATAATGCATACCCACCTGCGTAAGTGTTAGCTTGTAAGGTGATATGTATCTTTCATAAATATCCTTTCCTGATCCGATATCAGAAATATTACTTTTTGCTTTATCTAAATCAGCTAAAAAAGCATTTTCCAATTTAACGTTTGACTCACTCTCTGCAAGCTGGATGGCCCTTGCAGCATATTGTAATATTTGTACTGTCTCAATGCCTGATAGTTCATTGAAAAACCACCCGCAGCTGGTAAACATTAGCTGTGCGTGGCGTTGCATTTCCAGTAATCTAATGGTTTTTGTCTTTTGAGTTTCAGATAACCCACTGGCCGCATGTTTGGAAATAAAGTTTTCAATATTGGCTTTGGTGCGATTAAGCATTACCTCAACATAGGCATTTCGTGCTTCCCAAGGCTTAGGCATCAAAGGCTTCATTTCTTTTTCAAAAACCTTAATCAGATGATCTCTTAAATTATTCAATGCATCTCTAAGAGGTGCTCTCCAGGCCTGATTCCATCCTTCCATCCCTCCGGTATGGCAACCACAGTCGCTTTTCCATCTTTCAACACCATGTGCGCACGACCATGAGCTATTTTCGTGAATTTCCGCTTCATATACCGCATCGACAGTATGCATGTACTCAGAGTAATTCGTGATTTTGGCCAGATTATTATTCTCAATATATCGGATGGCATAGGCTAATGCCATGTCACCATTTTTATGGTGGTGGCCATAGCTTTCTCCATCTGTCGCTATGTGCACTAACTGGGGCTCATCTGTTGGCTGAAAACCAGAAATAAGGTCATCGGCAAAAGCTTTTCCATTTTCGAGAAGCCCTTTAAAGGCCACTCCTTGAGAGCGATCGCCATCGTAGAAAAAAAGCACAATTTTCTTTCCAGAAGGCAGGTTGCAGGTATAATGGAAGTTGCTATTGATGCCATCTGTCCAATGTTCATCACCTATTTTCCTGAACCTTTTGGCCTGTGATGGTGCCAAAACAGTGAATTTTATGCCATTGTCAGCACAAATTTCGAGGGTTTCTGTGTCGACAGCTGACTCAGCTAACCATACACCTTCAGCAGGACGGCCATACCTCTTTTTAAAGTCATAAAGACCCCATTTGACCTGGGTTTCTTTGTCTCTTCTATTGGCCAATGGCATAATGATGTGATTATACACTTGCGCCATAGCAGAGCCATGTCCATTGAAGTTTTTAACACTTTCTTTATCAGCTTCAATAATGGCCTCATGCGTATCTGGCGCATTTTGCTCCATCCATGAAAGAAGGGTAGGGCCGAAATTGAAACTGATCTTTGAGTAATTGCTTACAATATCAATGATTTTAAATTCTTCATTGAGTATCCTCGAATGTGTATTGGAAGCATAGCATTCCTCATTAATTCTTTCATTCCAGTCATGATAAGGGTGTGCTGAAGGTTGAATCTCTATCTCCTCTAACCACGCATTCTCCCTCGGGGGCTGATAAAAATGCCCATGTATACACAGAAACTTATTGTCCATTTATTTCTTCTTAGTTGTAACTGCCTTCTTCAGAACGGAAATTCCCAATGGTGGTACATTTAATTCTAAAGAGTTATCTCTTCCGTGATACGGAGTTTTGACAGTTTTAATAGCTTTTTTGTTGAGTGAACCGCTACCTCCATATTCTACCGCATCTGAATTAAAAATCTCCTTCCAGGTGCCAGCTGAGCTTACACCAACGCGATAGTTTTCCCTTACCACAGGAGTAAAATTAGCGACAATTATCAAAGTATCTTTTTCTTTTGTGCCTTTTCTCATGTAGCTCAATACCGAATTTTGAGAGTCATTTAATTCAATCCACTCAAATCCATCGCTGCTAAAGCCCAGCTCATACATGGCAGGCTCTGAGGTATAGAGCTTATTAATACCAGTGACCATAGCTTTTATGCCTTGATGTGGCGCATGATCAAGCAGGTGCCATTCTACAGAATTGTCATGTTTCCATTCTGAAGTCTGGCCTATCTCACCCCCCATAAACAAGAGTTTAGTACCCGGGTGGGTAAACATCCAGCCATACAATAATCTTAGATTGGCAAACCTCTGCCACTCATCACCGGGCATTCTTCCTATTAAAGGGCCTTTGCCATGTACTACCTCATCATGAGATAATGGCAGCATGAAATTTTCAGTAAAGGCATAAGCCAAACTGAATGTTATATCATTTTGATGGTATTGGCGATAGAAAGCATCCTTTTGGAAATAGGCCAAGGCATCATTCATCCAACCCATCATCCATTTCATACCAAAACCCAGGCCGCCAACGAAAGTTGGTTTACTGACCATCGGAAATGATGTTGATTCCTCGGCAATTGTCTGAACATCAGGAAACTCCTTATAAACATTTTCATTGAGCTCTTTCATGAACGAAATGGCCTCTAGGTTTTCTCTTCCTCCATGTTCATTAGGTATCCACTCACCTTCTTTTCTTGAATAGTCCAGGTAAAGCATAGATGCTACTGCATCAACCCTTAAGCCATCGGCATGGTATAAATCCAACCAGAATAAGGCATTACTAATTAGAAAACTTCGCACCTCATTTCTGCCATAATTGAAAATATAGCTGCTCCAGTCAGGGTGATACCCTTTTCTAGGATCAGCATGCTCGTAAAGGTGGGTGCCATCGAAATCATAAATACCATGAGCATCGCCAGGGAAATGTGATGGTACCCAATCTAATATTACGCCTATACCGGCATTGTGGAAGCTTTCCACCAATTGCATAAACTCCTGCGGGTCACCGAATCTGGAAGTTGGGGCAAAATAACCAGTCACCTGATAACCCCAAGATCCGAAGAAAGGGTGTTCCATCACTGGCATAAATTCTACATGGGTGTAACCCATCTCTTTTACATATTTTACTAACTCATCCGCGAGTGCGTTATAAGAGAGAGATAAATGTTCGTGATCTCTTTTCCACGAACCTATATGCACTTCATAAACTGAAAATGGGCTGTCTAAGGCGTTATTCTTTTTTCTGGAAGACATCCACTTTTTGTCTTTCCAAGTGTGTTTTAGGTCCCAAACAATGGATGCAGTCTTTGGAGGTGTTTCCCATTTGAAGGCAAAAGGGTCCCCCTTTTCAAGTACTCTGCCCTGCTCGTTGGAGACAATTTTATATTTGTAAGCAGCTCCATTTTTTACTCCCGGCACAAATCCTTCCCAAATACCTGAAGAGTCCCATCGAGAGTTGAGCTCATAGCCTGCACCATTCCAATAATTGAAGTCGCCAATCACACTTACTTCTTTGGCATTTGGAGCCCAAACAGCAAAGTAGGTGCCTTCTGTTTTGCCAACTTTGATGCAGCGAGATCCTAATTTCTCATATAATTTGAAATGCTTACCACCTCTAAATAAATCGATATCAAAATCGGTGAACAAAGAGTGGGATTGTATAAATTCTTGAAATTCAGCCACAGTAGTTTTATTTATCGTCTAATATTTGTTTAACCCCGGTTAAGGGTATTATTACCCAATCCGGGCGTGATTTTAGCTCGTAACCTATCTCGTAAATTGCTTTTTCGAGCAAATGATATTTTAGCAAGTAAACAATTTCCGGGTAGTAGCCTACATCCATATTGCTGGACATGGCAGTATCCAGATAAGTTCTTAAGAACACTGACAGTATGCAGTGGTAATATTTCTCACCAGCCTGAAAAAGATCACTTTCAGAGAGGTTCGATTTAAATTCCTTGTCAAAAATAACAGCATAGACAGCATAGTGAAATGAGCGTAACACACCTGCTACATCTTTTAATGGGGTCTGTTTTACTTTTCTATCTCGAATGGTGCTTTCCGGCTCACCCTCAAAATCAATGATGTAAAAATCACCTTTATCAGTAACCAAAATTTGACCCAAATGAAGGTCACCATGAATCCTTATTCTTTGACTGTTTAACAGGTTCTCCTCAAATTCTAAAAACTTGGAATTGATAATTTCCCGAGATTCGAGAAAGTTGGTAGCATATTCCTTAGCTAGTCCTTTTAGTTTATCGATGTTCTGCTCCACTAAAATATGCCTTGCATTGAACTGATAGATAATTCTATTTTTCAGCCAAACTGAATAATCAGAGTTAAACTCAATAGGATTAAAAGCAGTATCATACCTGTTTTTGAAAAGGGCGATGTGCATTTCGGCAATTCTGGAGGCCATTTTTTGCACATTTTTTAAGGTTTGAAAACCTATGAGATGCACAATCTCATCATCAAGGTCCTTGATTTTCCTTCGCTCAAATAATGGAATATCTTCAATATCCTTAACATCCACATTATCATTTTTAATGCGCTCAAAATACGATTTAACATCAGCAGTCATTAAAGTCCAGGCCTCCCCGATGTTCTCAATTTTGCCCTGCATTAAGCCAAGAGAAACAATTGAAAACCCTTTCTTCTTCCAGCTGATGCTGCCTGCATAGCTCGGGGCATTCTTGTAGCCTGCGTCATCAGACAAATATTTGGTCAGCTCCTGATCTGGATTAATATCCTGAAATAGTCTTCTGAATATTTTCAGATAGTATTTGCCATTATATTCTATTGAAGTATTGCTCTGGTCAACGCCAAGGAGCCTGGAACTTTCATATTCAGTAGCTGACCGCAGCATTTTGCCTTTCTCGAAAGTGAGGATACTCTCGGTGTCTTCAAACTTGTTTTGTTTCGTAATCTGAAAGAATAAGAATTTCCTGAATTCTTCCCAGAAAAGTGAATCTATCACCTGGCCTTTTACTCCTCCAACTGAAGCCTCACACACTACCCCTTTTTTGTCAATGTCTTTGCCAGTGCAGAAGGCAAGGGTCATGAAATAATACTCTGTAAAACCTGCGGCAAAATTGACCTCTATAGTAATGGCATGCGCCAATGTTCCTTTATCTCCACCTAGCGCAGTTTTTTGACTTATCCTGTAGTTTTTGGCCTCTTCAGATTTGGCTGCATACCATCGAGTGGAATGCATATATTTTGAAAGTTGCTCGGTGAGCTGGGTTATAAACTCAGCATCATCAAATACTTTATTCCATTTTTTGCTCGTAGTGAGAAGGTCGGCCATATATCTATATTTCTATTTTGAAAATGTGAAACGGCAATCCATGATTTCCCAACTCCACATAATTCCATTCCTTATCCCACGTATAGGCCGTTTCAGCAACTAAATCCTTTACTGTAAACCGGGCGCCTTCTTTAATGTTTAATTGATTCAAAGGCACCTGCACCCAACCGGATTGTTTACTGTAAGGGTCGAGATTAACTACTGTTAAAATTCGACTCTTATCATCTGGACTGACCTTAATATAAGCAATAATATTGTCGTTATCTATTGAGCAAAATTGAATGTTGTTAGTATCCTGTAATGCTGTTTGCTGATGGCGGATTTTATTCACCGCAGTGATGATTCCTTTCAGCTTATTTTTCTTCTTCCAGTCATAGTGTTTTACCTCATACTTTTCAGAATCAAGATATTCTTCTTTACCAATAATGGCGTCATGAATCATTTGTTCGTAAACTGGCCCGTAGATGCCAATATTGGAACTCATGGTGGCAGCCAGAATGTATCTGGTGATGAAGATATTCTCATTACCTGATTGTAGCTGATACGGATTAATATCTGGTGTATTCGGCCAAAAATTTGGCCTGAAATAGTCCTTGAGCTCAGTCTGAGATAGCTCAGTCAAATATTCCATCAACTCATGTTTTGAGTTCCTCCATGTGAAATATGAGTATGACTGAGAGAAACCAACTTTGGCCAGTTGAGCCATAATCTTGGGCCTGGTAAATGCTTCTGCCAGAAAAAGAAAATCAGGGTATTTGGCTTTGACTTTAGCTATTAAATATTCCCAAAATCTGAAAGGTTTGGTGTGTGGATTATCAACTCTAAAAATTCTAATGCCCTGTTTGGCCCAATAAAGGGCAACATCAACCAATTCGTCCCAAAGGTTTTGCCAGTCATCGCACTCGAAGTGAATGGGAAGAATGTCCTGATATTTTTTTGGAGGATTTTCAGCGTATTGAACAGAACCATCCGGTCGCCACTTAAACCACTGGGGGTGTTGCTTTACATATGGGTGGTTTGGCGCACACTGCAATGCAAAATCCATGGCCAGTTCAATTCCATGCTTATCTGCTGCTTTAATCAGACTTTTGAAATCAGATAAGGTTCCGAGTTCTGGTAAGATTTCGGTGTGACCACCTGCTTTGCCTCCAATTGCCCACGGACTTCCAGGTTCTCCTGGCAGTGCTTTAGTTGAGTTGTTTTTACCTTTTCGGAAATCTTCGCCTATTGGGTGAATGGGAGGAAAGTATAGGGTATCAAAACCCATAGCAGCTATTTCGGGAAGAATGGCTTCACATTCCTTAAAAGTACCATGCTGACCTTCTACAGCTGATGAGGATCTTGGAAAAAACTCATACCAAGTACTGAACAAGGCCTTATTTCTATCAACATAAACATCCAGTTCCCTTTCATAACGTAGGGTAAACTTATCAGAAGGGTATTTGTGAAAAATGGCTTCCAGCTTTTTGCCATGAGCCTCTTTTATTGCCTTTTTATATTCTTTTTTATTAGCAAATAGCTTTATCAGCTCGTCAAGATATTTTTTCTCCGGAGCTGTAGTTTTACTTTTTATTGCTTTTAGATATTGTACCCCATCTAAAAGCTCAACATCTACCTGTTGATCATCATCAATTTTTCTTTCTATATTATGCTGCCAGTTAAGCGCGTAATCTACCCATGCTTCGATGGTGTAAGTATAAGTCCCTTGCTTTGCAACTTTAAAACTGCCACTCCATGAGTCATTGACAGTATGTTCCATTTCGATGCTGCTCCACTGCTTATCTTTTTCGTGTTTAAATAATAGCCTGGCATTAATTACATCATGACCATCGGTAAATATATCTGCAGTGACGTCAACGTTTTGACCTACTACCCTTTTTATATAGAACTTACCATAATCAATTTCCGGTTGTACATTTTCAATGATGACACGAATTTGTCCTGAGAGCATAGTATTTTAAATAGTGAGTATTTATAAAAATATGAACAAAAAGAACCGATATGAAGGACGAGGTGTAAAATATTACTGCAAACGATTGCAAATAATCCAATCAAAGATTTTAGGATAATATCAGTGGCTAAATGTTCCATATGATATTTAGTGGTAATTTTGCAGCTATGATGAATGAGCCTATGCAAGAACCGGATGATGATCTGTTCGAGCACCATAAAATAATAGCTGACCCCGGTCAGGCGCCATTGAGGATTGATAAGTTTTTGATGGACAGAATATCTAATGCTACAAGAAATAAAATTCAGAACGGCATAGCAGACGGATTTGTGGATGTTAATGGCTCATCAGTAAAGTCTAATTATAAGGTGAAGCCAGGTGATGTCATTACGGTTTCTATGCCTGAGCCACCAAGAGATACAGATGTAGTACCCGAGGATATTCCATTGAATATTGTTTATGAGGACAAAGATTTATTGGTGGTAAACAAGGAGGCAGGCATGGTGGTACATCCTGCTTATCAGAACTGGTCGGGTACTTTAGTAAATGCACTGACCTATCATTTTCAGAATCTTCCTGAAATGGAAGGTAATGAAGGCAGACCTGGGCTGGTTCATCGCATTGATAAAGACACTTCGGGCTTATTGGTTATTGCTAAGTCTGAAACTGCCATGCATGGTTTAGCCAAACAGTTTTATGATCATAGTATTGAAAGAACATATTATGCATTGGTCTGGGGAATACCAGTACCAGAGAAAGGTACAATTGATATAAACCTAGGCAGAAGTCTAAAAGACAGAAGAATAACCGTAGCGTACGAAGATGAAACTATTGGCAGAAATGCCATTACACATTATGAATTGCTTAAGGACTATAGATATGTATCCTTAGTAAAGTGT
This sequence comes from Fulvivirga lutimaris, assembly GCF_009711525.1. Taxonomy (GTDB): domain Bacteria; phylum Bacteroidota; class Bacteroidia; order Cytophagales; family Cyclobacteriaceae; genus Fulvivirga; species Fulvivirga lutimaris. The sequence goes on along the minus strand of NZ_SMLV01000348.1, from coordinate 529 downwards.
AATCTGGAAACAGGACGAACTCACCAGATAAGAGCTCATATGAAACATATTGGGCACACATTATTCAATGATGCTACCTATGGCGGAGACAAGTTGTTAAAAGGCACTCAGTTCTCTAAGTATAAGCAGTTTGTAGACAATTGTTTTAAAACAATACCACGGCAAGCACTGCACGCCAAGTCACTCGGGTTTGTTCACCCTGTAACCAAGGAGTTTATGCAGTTTGATTCAGAACTGCCTGAAGATTTTACCAACGTTATCGACAAATGGGAACACTATGTGCAATACAACTAAGCTATTTTAAAATGGAGCTTGCATAGCATTGTTTTCCAATGCCCGCTGTATTTGCTTCATGGCTTTCGTTTTGATCTTCCTGCGTACAGGATTTTTAACGCTGTCCCAAAATAGGTTGTTTACAAAACGCATAACACGTTCAACCTTTGAGTCGTCCATCTTTTTTAGAGACTGGATAATGGCTTCTTTTTTTGAAGGAGTATTCATGGTAGTAGTGGTTTAATTAAAACTTTAA
>NZ_SMLV01000315.1 GCF_009711525.1 Fulvivirga lutimaris | reverse complement strand
GTATTGTATATTACTTTTTTAATTTTTATCAAAACAATATTAAAATTGACGACTTATTTTTAAATTGGTCTTCAAATAACTTTATTTGTCCATCAAAACTTACATAAACAAACTTTAGGCCATGGAAGAAACCTCGACACAATCCTTTGAAGCTTGGAACATGTGGGCGCAATATATAGCCTACGGTCTTGCAGGATTATCTGTGCTCATTTTACTGGGTCACATTTTAAAACTGGGAGCTACAAGTGACTCAAAGACTAAATACGATTACATCAATCGCGCTGAGATAAACATACTCATGACATGCAGTGTGCTCCTTATCGTTGGAGGCGGATTCTATGCTAATTCGTATATAGCAGAACTTAGCATTTTATGGTTGTTTGTCCGATTATTCGTAACTGTTTCAATGGGACTAATTATCGGAGTAATTGTTCAAAACCTACTTAAATTCTATTACCCATTCTACATTGAGAAGAGACTTAAGAAGCTTAGATACAAGCCAAGAATTTCTCCTAAAACTGGTAAAGCAATGAAGCTACTTAGTGAGGAGGAAGAGGATGTTTACCTTGATGAAGGTATGCAGGCTGAAGAAGATATCTTCTCTATTGACTACGATGTATGGGTAGATGAAGAAACAGGCTACACTAAGATTGAAAAATATTCTGGTCATTTACATGCATTGCAGTGCCCTGAGTGTAACTATCAGACTTTCAGAGTGACTAAGGAAGAGATTATGAAATCTCCTTCACATACTGAAGAAGGAGAGTTATTGAAGCATTTTGAATGTGGATATTGCGGTCACAAGTCTAAAAAGAACTTTAAGATTGCGATGCTTCGCGATGCAGCAGCCGAAGAAGGCGCTACTGCTTAATTCAGAGATAAATAATTTAAAACAAAGAAGGGTTCCTAATTAGGAGCCCTTCTTTGTTTATAGGCTTGTTAGTTTTATTTGATCTGTGTAAAATTTTAATCGGGTGGTGTTGCGATCCATTATCTCGATCTTTTCGATCATATCAAGTTTATGATTGAAGAATACCTCAACAAAATAATTGTCCATTAGATAAAGGTTTACCTTGTACTTGTAGTACCGTATGGCAACTATAAAAGTGCCAGACTCATAGAGTACACTGATCTTATCTTTAATATTGAGCTGTTTAAAGTCATTCCAGATCATTTTTGAACTTAAGAATTATTTCGATGAATTAAAATCTATAGGTGCGAAAAGAAAAAGCTCATCTCAGAAATTCTAAGATGAGCTTTATAAGGGTGAAAGACGGGACTCGAACCCGCGACCTCCTGAACCACAATCAGGCGTTCTAACCAACTGAACTACAATCACCATTTTCCCGTAAGGGACTGCAAATGTAGATACTACAAATGATATTACAAATACTTATAAATAGATATTTATACTAGGGTCTGTCAAAAGTAAGACGCTTACCTTGTTGAGATTCATTTAGAATTCCATTTTCATAGGCCAGGTGCCCTGAAACCAAAGTATGAGTAACCTGTGATCTAAATCTAGTTCCTTCAAAGGGTGACCATTGGCATTTAGAAAGAATATTTGATTTGTCCACCACCCAAGGGTCATTGAGGTCTACCAATACTAAATCTGCAAAATATCCCTCCCGGATATATCCTCTCTTTTCTATCTCAAAAAGAATGGCAGGGCAATGGCATGCTTTATCTACAATTTGTTCTAATGTTATTTTCCCCTGATGGTACATTTCAAGTAATGTCACTAAACTGTGTTGCACAAGAGGTCCACCAGAAGGAGCTTTGAAATAGGTGTTTTTCTTCTCTTCAATAGTATGAGGGGCATGATCAGTGGCAATTACATCTATTGTATTATCTAGAACTGCTTTCAAAATAGCCTCCTGATCGTTTTTGGTTTTGACAGCAGGGTTCCATTTAATAAAAGTGCCTTTAGATTTGTAGTCAGCATCATTAAACCACATGTGGTGAATACATGCTTCTGCGGTAACTTTCTTCTGCTTTAATGGAATAGAGTTATCAAACAGGGCAAGTTCTTTGGCTGTGGAAATATGAAGTATATGTAGTCGTGTACCGTGTTTCTTTGCTAGTTCAACGGCCATAGAAGATGAGGTGTAGCATGCTTCTTCACTTCTGATTAAAGGATGGCATTCTATCGGCACATCTTCACCATACTTTTGCTTATAAATTTCAGTATTTCGCCTGATTGTTGCCTCATCCTCGCAATGGGTTGCAATCAATATTGGTGCTTTGCTGAATAGGTTTTCAAGTGTAGTTGGATTGTCTACAAGCATATTTCCTGTTGAAGAGCCCATAAACACTTTAATGCCGCAGACATTTTTTTGGTTGGTTTTCAGTACTTCTTCAATATTGTCATTGCCAGCTCCCATAAAAAAAGAGTAGTTGGCCAAAGAGCGATTAGCTGCAATATCATATTTGTCTTGAAGTAGCTCCTGAGTTAGCGTGTTGGGAACTGTATTGGGCATTTCCATAAAACTGGTTACTCCACCAGCAACAGCAGCTCTTGCTTCCGTGTAGATTTCTGCCTTATGTGTTAATCCTGGTTCGCGAAAATGTACTTGATCATCTATCAGGCCAGGCATTAAATATTTACCACTGGCGTCAATGACTTTATCTACACCATCGGCAGAAATGTGGTTATCTATTCTTTCAATAAATTCATTCTTGACCAATACGTCTACTTCTCTTATGGTTCCCTCGTTTATGACTTTTGCATTGGTGATTAAAATAGATGCCATTATCCAATAATTTTGCTTTTAACTATATTTCAACGCAATTTACAGGCAAAGCCAGCGAGGTGCAAAGGATTTTCTAATTATGGCAAACAACATTTCATCTTTCGATGATTTTAAACTCAATAAACAGCTTTTAAATGCCGTTGATGAGCTTGGATTTAAGGATCCTACTCCAATTCAAATCAAGGCTATTCCGTTAGCAACTGCTGGCCATGATGTGATAGGAATAGCTCAGACAGGAACGGGTAAAACCGCTGCCTACCTTTTGCCACTTCTAATGAAAATTAAGTACGCTCAAGGAGACCATCCAAGGGCATTGATATTAGCTCCAACAAGAGAGCTTATTCTTCAAATAGAAGAAAATATTAAGGGGTTAGCAGTATATACAGACCTGAGATTTGTGTCCCTTTATGGAGGTATCGGGCCAAAAACTCAAATCGAGAATGTTCAAAAGGGCACTGATATTATAATAGCTACACCGGGTAGATTTCTTGATATCTATCTCAAGGGGGAGCTTTTAACAAAAATGATCAAGACATTGGTTATCGATGAAGCGGATAAGATGATGGACATGGGCTTTATGCCCCAGCTCAAACGTATTTTGGAGATCATACCTGTTAAGAGACAAAACTTACTGTTCAGTGCTACAATGTCTCCATTCGTAAAGAAGCTGAGTGAGGAGTTTCTGGAATTTCCTGAAATTGTAGAAGTCGCGCCCGAAAAGCCCACGATAGATACGATAGATCAGATCTTGTATGAAGTTCCTAATCTGAAAACGAAGATTAATTTTTTAGAATACCTGCTTCAAGATGAAACCTATTCACGAATAATAGTCTTTGTTAAAACAAAAGGTACTGCAGATAATGTCTCTAAATATCTTGAAAGAAGGAAACTAGGATCAGTTAGGGTAATACATTCCAACAAGGGTCAGAATAGTAGAATCAATGCTATGAATGAGTTCAAAGAAGGAGATCTTAGAATTCTGGTTTCAACCGACATTTCTGCTCGAGGTATAGATGTAAGTATGGTTTCGCATGTGGTGAATTTTGATGTTCCCATTATTTATGAAGACTATGTACATAGAATTGGCAGGACAGGTAGAGCTAATAATGAGGGAATAGCCATCACTTTTGCTAACAAAGCAGAGCTACTACATATCGGTAAAATTGAAAAACTGATCAATCAACCGATACCTAGAAAGAAGCTGCCTGATGAGGTGAAAATAGAGAAAACAGGTTATGAGGAGGGGCAACAAATGGAAATGGACATTGATGCCTTTAAAAGAAAGGAAAATCCAGATTTCAAGGGGGCGTTTCATGATAAGAAGCCAAGAGTATTTAAAAAGGATGTTGATAAACCAAATAAATATCGATCAAATAAGCAAAGCAGGCCAAATAGGAATGCAAAAAAGAAAAGAAGATAAATTATGCGTAAGATTTTAGTATTACTGATTGCAAGTTATTTTTCTCTGAGTGCTTCAGCACAATCTGAAGATGAGAAAATGATAAAATCCATTTTCGATAAGACCCTTACTGAGGGGCAGGCCTATGATAATTTGGATTATCTAACCAATAAAATTGGAGCTCGATTAAGTGGTTCGCCTCAAGCAGCAGCAGCCGTAGAGTGGAGTAAGCAGGTGATGGAGTCCTGTGGGTTTGATAAGGTTTACTTGCAAGAGGTAATGGTGCCACACTGGGTTAGAGGTGCAAGAGAAAAAGCACGTATTGTTAATTCTGATAAACTGGGAACCCGTGAAGTCAATGTTAGAGCATTGGGCAACAGCGTTGGTACCGGGTCGAAAGGTGTTTTGGCCGAGGTGGTAGAAGTTATGGGTTTGGAGGAGCTTGAGAAGTTAGGAAAGAAGAATATTGAAGGCAAAATTGTGTTCTTTAATCGTCCGATGGATCAGACTCAAATAGCGACATTTTCAGCCTACGGTGGTGCTGTAGACCAGCGCGGCAGTGGCCCATCTGAAGCCGCTAAATATGGAGCAATTGGTGTTGTTGTGAGATCTGTGGCTACTGTCTCAGATGATTTTCCTCATACCGGTTCTTTGAGGTATAAAGATGATTTACCTAAAATACCAGCGGTAGCTATTAGTACAAATGATGCAGATATTTTAACCGAGGCATTGAAGAGTAGTCCAGGGCTAAAATTCTATTTTGAGACCCACTGCGAGATGCTGCCAGATGTGCTTTCCTACAATGTAATTGCCGAAATGACAGGAACAGAAAAGCCAGAGGAAATAATTGTGGTAGGAGGTCATTTAGATTCGTGGGACTTGGGAACAGGTGCTCATGACGATGGCTCTGGCTGTGTTCAGTCAATAGAGGTTCTAAGAACATTGAAGGCGCTGGGGTATAAGCCGAAGAGAACATTGAGAGCAGTGATGTTTATGAATGAAGAGAATGGATTGAGAGGAGGAACAAAATATGCTGAGGTAGCTAAGGAGAAAGGCGAAAATCATATTTCAGCATTAGAATCTGATAGTGGAGGTTTTTCACCTCGTGGGTTTAGAATGACGGGTGATGAGAACTCAATAGCGCTTCTTTCTTCATGGCGTCCACTTTTCGAGCCTTATGGTATTTATGAATTTGGTTTGCCAGGTGGTGGTGCAGACATTGGTCCCCTTAGCAGAAGTCAAGGCACCTTAGTTATAGGATTAATGCCGGACTCTCAACGCTACTTTGACTACCATCATACTGATAATGATACTTTTGATAAAGTAAACAAAAGAGAGCTGCATCTAGGTGCAGCTGGCATGACAGCCTTAGTATATATGATGGATAAATACGGAGTAAAGTGAGTCAACCAATCGAGACAGAATTGACTAAAATGCTTGGGATAAAATATCCCATCATAATGGCGCCAATGTTTTTGGTTTCTAATGCAGCCATGACAATTGCAGCTATTGAATCAGGTATTACAGGAGCTATTCCAGCCTTAAATTACCGCACTGATAAGGAATTAAGAGCTGCAATAAAAGAGATTAAGGACATAGCCAAAGGCCCCTTCGGCATTAACTTAATTGTAAATAAGTCAAATGTGAGAATGAAGGAACAGCTCAACACATGCGTTGAGTTGGGTGTTGATTTTATCATTACTTCTTTAGGTAGTCCACGGCTGGTTATAGAAGCATGTAAACCTAAAGGTATTAAGGTCTTTTGTGATGTTGTTGATGTAGAATATGCACTGAAAGTTCAGGAGCTTGGAGCTGATGCTATTATTGCAGTAAACTCTGAGGCAGGAGGCCATGCCGGACCTACTTCCTTTAAGGAATTGATACCTCTACTCGTAGAAAAGTGTACTATTCCGGTGATTTCCGCTGGCGGTGTAGGTACCGGTAAGCAGTTTAAAGATAAGTTAGCCTTAGGTGCTTGCGGAATTTCTATGGGAAGCCCGTTTATAGCAACCAATGAAGCAGGGGTTTCTGATGATTATAAACAAGCTGTCGTAGACTATGGAGCTAAAGATATTGTGATGACTACCAAGCTTTCAGGCACTCCTTGCACGGTTATTAACACTCCGTACGTTCAGGAGATTGGAACTAAGCAAACTTGGCTTGAACGCTTGTTAAATAAAAACAAGACCTTGAAGAAGTATGCCAAGATGCTCACCTTCTATAAGGGAATGAAATCATTGGAAAAGGCCGCATTTGGTGCCACCTATAAAACTGTATGGTGTGCAGGGCCTTCTATTGAGTATGTAAATAAGGTGCAGCCTGTTAATGAAATTGTAGAACAGTTAATCTCTGACTATTATAGCTGACCATTTTAATAATACGAATTGCCAAAATGCCTATATGTTAAGTCAATTAATTTGAATTCAAGAGCAATATGAAAAGGCATCGAAAAAAAACAAATGACTACATTTTCTTACTCATGTAATATACATAAAATACTCAATTTGATGTTAAGCCATTGAATGTTAAGCTGCTACACTGAGAGAATTCCTTTAGAGGATACTTTTAAAGTTATAAGTAATAAAAAAAGACTAGGAAATTAACTGAGAAGGTTGTTTTTTTATAGATTATAATAATTTATTGTCTGTACTTAGGCCGCCTATTTGATTAATATTTTAACAATATTCTATCAAAACTTACATAGTGCATTGATAAATTATTAGGTGGTACTACACTTTAATTTAAGTTTATGCATGCTCAATCAGTCTTTAAATTAAGAAGCTTAATTATTCTATTTGTTCTGTTTATTTCATCAGAACTATATGCTCAGAATACAGTTTCCATAGGATCAGATGAATTAAAGTCTAACGCTGTGCTTTACCTAAAAGGCAATGGCTCCCAGGCATTTATTATTCCTATAGTTGACGCAGTTTCTCAGGTAGGCAGTCCAGAGGCGGGTATGGTTGTATATCAATCCTCAGATAATAAAGTTTATTTTCATAATGGATCTCAGTGGTCTGGCTTTGGCTCAGGCACTGGAAGTGGGAGTACCTACAGCCTTGAATATGATGGCAATACCAATCAATTAACTCTTCTTGAAGATGGCTCAGGATCGCCAATAGCATTATCAAGCGATGCTTTGAGCTTAAATGGTTTTGATTTACCAGCAGGTGATCCAGCAGGTGATCAAATATTGGTTTATAATGGATCAGCCTGGGAGTATCAGACGCTACCAACGGGGACTTTCAGCGGAGTAATAGTTGACGGAACAACAATTACCGGTGATGGTTTATCAACACCATTAAGTGTCGTAAGTGTAGATGATGCTGATGCGGATCCAAACAACGAAATCCAAGATGCTGCAGGCGTAGCAGTTGCCCCCTCAGGAAACCTTTCCTCTACGAACGTTCAAGCTGCATTAGTGGAATTACAAACTAATTTGGATGCTAGTGGCGGTACCGATGATCAGGTAGCGGGTGAAGTACCGGTAACTGCCCAGAATGGTGTAACATCTACTAATACTCAGTCGGCACTGGAAGAATTACAGGCAGAAATAACTGCAAATACTACGGCATTGGGAGCTGTTACAGATGATCAGGTAGCAACGGAAGTTCCTGTAACTCCTACAGGAAATTTAGCATCTACCAACGTACAAACAGCTCTTTTAGAGCTGCAAACAGATATCGATGGAATCACAGCTTTACCAGCAATGGCAGATGCTCAAATAATAGTATCAAATGGAACAACCCCACAATCAGTTACAATGAGTGGAGATGTATTTATCAATAATACAGGACTTACATCTATTCAAAATGATGCCGTTCAATTAGATGATATACAAGATAATGGGGCTTCCAGAGCATTATTAGCCAACTCAAATGCCGGGGTTGTAACATGGTTAACACCATCTAATGATGCTCAGTTATTGGGGACCAACGGCACTGGAGATTTGACTTTTATTGATCAGTCGAATTTTAATACAATTGATCAGACTGGTCAAACAGGAGTATTAGTGGGCAACGGTTCTGGTATTACTGGAGTAGCAGCCACCAATAATGCACTTTTTAGAGGCAACGGTACAACTCTCGTTCAATCGACTATATTAGATGATGGTTCATCCGTTGGTATAGGAGCATTAAACAATACTTACTTATTAAATGTAAATGGCGAGTCAAACTTCAATGATGTAGTCTATTTTGCAGGAGATCCTGGCACAGTTGGTGATATATTGGTTTCTGATGCCGGTACAGGAGCACCAATTTGGACAGACCCATCTGGGCTAGGCTTTGCAACGGATTTACAAACTGCGTATAATGGAGGAGAAACTTTTAATATGGACGGGGCTGACCTTGTAATTAATAATACTGATGGTTCAGCGCCATATTTTTCAATATTACAAACGGATGGCAAGGTAGGTATAGGAACAGCTACTCCAGGTTACGAAGTCGATGTAAGAGGTCCTTCGGCCAACTTTGGTGGTACTTTAAGATTAGCAAATGCTGATGTTAGTCATGAGATGCAGATTTTTCCGGGACACAGTGCAGACCCTAACCCCTTTATACTAGTTAAAGCAGGAGACCCTCTAAGGTTTGCTACAGATGCATCAGGTTTTACTGAAACCATGCGTATTGATGCCAGTGGAAATCTAGGTATTGGAGTTGCATCACCGGCAGCTAAACTTGATATTTTAGGAGATATAAAAATTACTGATGGGACACAAGCTGCTGGTAGAGTATTGACATCTGATGCTAATGGTTTCGCCACTTGGCAAGATCCAACTGGTAACCCTGATGTTTTTATAAACGCAACTAATCAGACAGTAAGTGTAGGTAATGGTGCAGGAAAGGTAGGAAACTTTAATGCCATTTTAGGTCATCAGGCAGGTTTTAGTAATACTGGTGAGCAGAATGTAATAGTTGGTAAAGGTGCTGGTGGAGTAAACGCAAGTAACAATAATGTCTTTATAGGAAATAATGCGGCATCAACCAACTCTACGGGCGGACTAAATACTGTAGTAGGTAGTGGTGCAGGGACGGCTGCTGCATCTGGAACTGCCCTTACCACGGGTGCTAATAATACACTAATTGGTGCTAATTCAGGTGTGGGAACTAATTCTTTAACAAATGCCACGGCTATAGGCTATAATGCTATTGTAAACACAAGTAATGCAATGGTTTTGGGAGGAACTGGAGCTAATGCTGTTAATGTTGGCATAGGAACAACAATGCCAGGGTATAATCTGGATTTAACTGCGGTTATACCAACGATAGCCTTAAATAGTACTGGGACCGGTGTCAATGCAGCCTCTTCCATTACATTTAATAATGCAGATATTGGACAGGTAGGTTTTATTCAAGATGCTGGTTCCGCCAATAATCTTGAAATTGGTGCAACAAATGCATTAACTTTTAATACCGCCTTCTCAAGTCGAATGACTATTGGCTCGACCGGCAATGTTGGTATAGGTACTACAACACCAACGTCTACATTAGAGGTGAATGGTACTGCTGAAATAAATGGCACTTACTTTCTAAATACTGATACAACTTTACCAGCAACTGATAATGAAATTCCGGTAGGAGTCGGTGCTATGGCAAACGTAATATTTTATACTCCATGTGCTAGCCCAACTTTTGCAGCAGTTTTATTCATTGAAAGTGATGGAACTGTTGATATCATGTCACAGGCTGGTCGTGGAGGAAATAATATTACAGGAAGTGGAACGGATACTATAACATTAAATAATTCTTGTGGTCAATCAGTGAATTATACATTTACGGTATCAGGTGGAGTTGCAACAATTTCTTATGCAGGATCTAATGCTTCCTCTCAAGCAAAGTGGGTAGTGACGCCTATTTAAAAAACAAGTCCCATGAAAATAATTACGGGGTTAGTTGAAAAGCTTATGAAGAAGAAATAATAAAATAAATAAAATGATAATAGAATGGTATAAATTGATGGTATTAATTGAAATTCTAACAGCAGAGGCTAGTAATGGCAATGAATAAGCTATTGTTCACCATATTGTTGTTGCCTTCGATGGTGCTTGCCCAGCTCAATGTGAGCAACAATACCGTACTGAAAACCGGCAGTGATTTGTTGATGGCCACTAATGGGAATGTTACCAATAACGGCACTGTGACCTTTGGTAGCAATGCTTCACTCAGCCTTGATGGAGACCTGACCCTTAATTTATCATCGGGTTTATCAGTTCCGGTACTAAAGATGGTTAATGAGGGTAATAAGCAACTTCAATCAGGAAGTCTCACTGTGACCAGTCAATTGAATTTAATATCTGGCGTGTTGGTAGTAAGTGGTAGTAGCTCCATGATACTTAACAACGGAGTGGGTGTTAATGAGTTTGATGGTACCTCCTGGATATCGGGCCCATTGACTCATCTTGGGAATGGGAGTAAATTCTTTCCTTTGGGAGCTAATGGTACATATGCTCCAATTGAATTATCAGATGTAATTGGCTCAGGAGATATATCAACGACCATGTCAGTAAGAGCCGGAGGGGTGTCTTTAGGAGAATTGCCCACCAATGTGTCAGCAGCTTCAAATAGTTGGGCCTGGGATTTTACCTCGACTAACTTTAGCAGTTCAGGAGTTAATATTCCCATCCTGCCACAAGATGAAGTATTATTTACAGATGAGAACACTATAGGAGTAGTACTAGAGTACGAACAACAAGGCGGAGCTGTAAGAAACCTTGGAGGCTTTGGTTCATCATTAAATACTTTCAACTCCATTATTAGTAATGACCCATTAATAGGAGATAGCAGGGTTTTATTACTAGGCTCAGAGCTAGCCCTAACACCTATTATACACAATATTATTACTCCTAATGATGATGACTCCAATGACTATTTGATCATAGATGCTATTAGCGCCTATGCAGATGATAACGAAGTCATACTGCTAGACAGATGGGGGGTGGAAGTATATAGAAAACAGAATTTTAAAAACTTTAATGATACTGATAACCCCTATGATGGAAGCTTTGATAACCTTTCGCCAGGGAACTATATATGTATCTTAAAATATGCAGGAACAACTGCTAAGCAGGTAATAACAGTAATGAATTAAATAAAAGTCACTTCGAAGTGAATCAAAGCGAAATGAGAAGTCTCCCAATGAATAATGAGAACACCCACCTTACCGGGATTCGAGGTGACGGCAAAAAGAAAAGAATTTGATTAAACGATTACTAATAGTATCAACAATATTCCTTCTGGTTATGGCATCTGCCACAGCTCAGGACATTCCATTGTTTAGTCAAAAACTAACTAATTCTTTTATCTATAATCCAGCTATGGCTGGCCATACCTTTGGTTCACTGACATTTGCTAATAGAAAGAACTTTAATAATGTAACCGGAGCTGCAAAGAACAATTTCTTAAGCTTCCATACACCGTTCTATGATCACAGGTTTGGATTAGGTGCCAATATCTTTAAAGAGAAAGTAAACTTCGTAGATAACACCTACATATCAGGAGCCTTTGCTTATCATATCAACTTTGGTAGTTATAGTGTGCTGTCTATGGGTTTGAGCGCAGAGTATAATAGCCTGGGCTTTGATATTGGAAGCGTAATAGGAGATAGAAATGATCCACTACTGGGACAGAAGACCAACAATCTGGACTTCTCTTTTGGTATAAACTACCAACACAGATACTTCAAAGTAGGCGCTGCAGCTAATAGACTGGCCACAAGCCTTCAAATATCTAACAATGCAAGTGTGCTGTCAGAGTTCTACTCTGGCTACGCAGCAGGACTTATTCCGCTGAGAGGCGGACAAGACATACTGGAACCTACGTTCACCTACAGAAAGTTTTCAGAGGACAATGACATCTGGGATGCAGGCTTGTACTATACGTACAACAATCTGCTAACAGTAGGCGGCTCCATGCGTAAGGGCGATATCATTAATATAGCGGCAGGCTTAAAGATTGCAAGAAAGGTATTTGTTGGTTATAGCTACGAGCTAGTAAACAACAATTTGGGTAGCGATGTTGGGACAAGCAGTGAGATAGCAATAAGATTTGATTTTAATGATAAGACTTATCAGGAACGTTTCCAGAAAGACTATAAGAATGCATTGGCCTATAGAAGAAAGACACTAAGCAGTGCAGCGAAGCGTACGAATGTAGGGTCTAGAAGTCCGAAAGCAGCGAAGAAGAAGCAAAGGAGGAGACTGAGGAACATCAAGAACCCCAGCTTACGTTATAACGGTACACAGAAAAAGCAATCTAGAGGGAAGAAGTTCAATAACAAGAAGAGACGCAAGAAGAATTACAGGCGAATGAAGAAAAGAAGTGGAGGAAAAAGGTTTAAATAGTATTGAGCTTATTGCAAATAATAATAAGTACTGATTCTTACGTAAATGAGTTTTTGATTTAGGTTATTAACCTTAGCCTATGCCTTCATAAATAACCTAATAACAGCAATCAGCTACCATCAATGACCATGTAAGGTTTTTAGTCAAAAAGTATTTTCATTTTGAGCTGTACGCAATACTGCACCGCAAAGAAATATCTTGGATTTTAACAAATAAGGTCGTTAATTGAATGATTATAATAATTATACGTTTGTACTTGGCTGCTTTTTAGACGGATTTATAATCACTGATCCTATAAACTTGATGCTACGCATGAAGTAAGTTATTATATCTTTTTACATTAATAGCTAACTTTATGTTCAATCGATCACTACTTAGATTAGGACTATTTCTAGCCCTAGTTTTATCCTCTATTTCCTCAGAACTTCGGGCTCAAAATACAGTTTCTATTGGCACGAAAGACTTAAAGTCAAGTGCAGTTCTATATTTAAAGGGGGATGGTTCGCAGGCACTGATTTTACCGATAGTGGATGCAGTATCTCAAGTGCCAAATCCCGAAGCGGGAATGGTAGTTTTTCAGTCCTCTGATAATAAAGTGTATTTTCATAATGGGTCACAGTGGGGAGATATCAGTTCGGGCTCTGGGGGTGGAATGTCCTATAGCCTTCAATATGATGCAAATACTAAACAGCTTACCTTATTAGAAGATGGCAATGGAACACCTATAACTTTATCAAGCGATGCACTTAGTCTAAATGGGATTGATTTACCTTCTGAGGTCCCTATAAATGGCCAGGTATTAATATACAATAGTACCTCAGGAGAATGGGAATATCAGCCATTTCCAACAGATGGAGGCGGAGATTTAGTCAGCACCAATAACTT
>NZ_SMLV01000304.1 GCF_009711525.1 Fulvivirga lutimaris | reverse complement strand
ATCTTTGATTCAAACTTCATTTTTAAAAGCTTATACATCAACAAGCCATGAAGAATAAGTACTACCCATGAAAAAGAACGGTGTATAAAAAACTCAGCTCCTAGATTCTGAATCCATTGGCCACGCTGACTATATTGTAAAGATGCCGCCACACTATCAATGGCCTCTCTAACTTGAGTCCCAAATACAATCTGTATGGTCAAAACCAGCATGCAGGCTATTAACAAATATGAAACAGTTGATCTTGAATCAATTTTAACCAATAAATCCGGGTTTGATCTAATTACAATCCACGATAGCATAGCTACTATAACTAAGGCCAAAAGCATATGAATTGTTACCATAAAAGGAATCAAATTTGTAGACACCACCAGGGAGCCTATCCAGCCTTGAAAAATGACAAGTATTAATGTCGCTAAACTTGTATAAAACAGCTTTCTGTCAGATCTAAAAAACTTGGTCGATAAATAAACAGTGACAATAATAAAAAGGCCTATTAGCACACCTACAAGTCTATTTACATATTCAATCCAGGTTTTTACAGGATTAAAATCAGCTTCCTCCAAAATAGATTCATCATTCAAGATATCTGAAGCCAGATTGTTAAACCCTAATGTCTGTAGATAAACTGCCAACTTTTGATTTTTCTTAGCGCGTTTGTTTGAATATACTTCCTTATAATCAGAGGGCAATTCGGATATTGAAGTTGGAGGCACCCAATTACCAAAACACTTAGGCCAATCAGGACATCCCATACCAGAACCGGTACTTCTTACTATACCACCAACGAGTATTAGAAAGTAAACAGAAATAAGAGTAAGTAGGCTAAATCTTCCAAGCCTACTCAACTCTTTATCTGTGTTATTTTTCATCTATTACAATAGACTTTCCGCTACCAGCACCTTCCAGTTTGATCAAATCATTCTCTTCATCAAGATTTGATTCAGGAGTTTCAGAGAATGGGATATGCTGAGGAATAAAATCATCTTTAGCACCAGGCTTACTGTAATCATATGGCCATCTGTAAACTGTTGGAATTTCTCCAGGCCAGTTACCATGTCCTGGATTAACAGGAGTAGTCCACTCTAAAGTAGTAGACTGCCATGGGTTAGCAGGTGCTTTTCTACCTCTCCATATGCTGTAGAAGAAGTTGAATAAGAATATAAACTGAGCTGCCAATGTTAAAATAGCAGCAATACTTACCAGCATATTCAAATCAGAGAACGAATTGAATGCATCGAAGTTTGTAAATGAATAATATCTTCTTGGATAGCCCGCTATACCAATGTAATGCATTGGGAAGAATACTAAATACACTCCAACAAATGTCAACCAGAAATGGATATAGCCAAGCTTGGCATCCATCATTCTTCCAAACATTTTAGGGAACCAGTGATATACACCGGCCATCATTCCAAAAAATGATGCACTACCCATTACCAAGTGGAAGTGAGCAACTACAAAGTAAGTATCGTGTAATTGAATATCAATAGCAGCGTTACCCAAATGAATTCCTGTCAATCCTCCTGAAATAAAGAAGGATACTAACCCTATAGAAAATAACATAGCAGTAGTGAACCTAATGTTACCCTTCCAAAGCGTAGTGAGGTAATTAAATACCTTTACAGAAGAAGGTACTGCTATTATCAATGTCAATAACATGAACACAGATCCTAAGAATGGATTCATACCTGTAACAAACATATGATGAGCCCATACCACAAATGATAGAATTGCAATAAATAGCATTGAACCAATCATTGCTTTATAACCAAATATTGGTTTTCTAGAATTTGTAGCTATAATTTCAGATGTAATACCTAATGCTGGAAGTAATACGATATATACTTCCGGGTGACCTAAGAACCAGAACAAATGCTGGAATAAGATAGGGCTACCACCTTGATTAGGCAAAGCCTCACCATTAATATAAATGTCAGATAAGTAAAAACTTGTACCGAAACTTCTATCAAAAATCAGTAGCAATGCTGCTGAAAATAATACTGGGAATGATAACAAACCTATAATGGCTGTTAAGAAGAAAGCCCATATTGTCAATGGCAACTTAGTGAAAGACATTCCTTGTGTCCTTAAGTTAATTACCGTTGTAATATAGTTTATACCTCCAAGTAATGTAGAAACAATGAACAGCGCCATTGCGGTCAACCACAATGTCATACCTAGACCTGACCCGTTAACAGCTTGTGGCAATGCACTTAATGGAGGATAAATTACCCAACCACCTGAAGCAGGCCCTGTTTCAATAAACAAAGAGGTTAACATGATTACACTAGATGCAAAGAAAAACCAGTATGACAGCATGTTCATGAAACCTGATGCCATATCCCTTGCACCAATCTGTAGAGGGATCAAAAAGTTACTAAAAGTACCGCTAAGCCCTGCTGTTAATACAAAGAATACCATGATGGTACCATGCATTGTAACAAGAGCCAAGTAGAATTCTGGATCAATTTTACCTTCTGCAGTTATCCATTCTCCAAGGATTGGTTTTAACCAACCTAATTGTGCTTCTGGAAAACCAAGCTGAAGTCTGAATATAACTGATAATGCACCACCAATCAATGCCCAAATAATTCCTGAAATCAGGAACTGCTTGGCGATCATTTTATGATCAGTAGTGAATATATAATGCGTCCAAAAATTGGTGCTGTGGTCATGATCGTGCTCATGATCATCGTGATGTGTATCTTCTGCAATATGTATATCTGCCGTAGCCATATTATATTATCTTAAAATGATGCTTCTAATTCGTTATTTTCAATGCCAGCCTTAATCTTAGCTAACTCTCTCTTGTCAGCAGGAATCTGCTCTAAGAAATCAGGATTAAGCTTTAGCCACGTTTGTTGCTCAGCTTTCCATTTTTCATAATCTTCAATCTCATCAACAACTACTGTCATTTTCATTGAAAAGTGACCTCTTCCACAAATTTCAGTACAAGTAAGGAAATAGTTGAATTCTGGATCACCAGTTTCATCTCTCATTTCCTGAGTTGTCTTAGTTGCAATAAACTTAAAACGTGTTGGCATACCAGGAACTGCATCCATCTTAACTCTCTGATAAGGCAAGAAAACACTATGAAGTACGTCTCTCGCTCTAATGTTCAACAACACTTCCTTACCTTTTGGAAGGTGTAGTTCCAGAGGAGTAAAATCATCATAAGAATTTTCGTCAGTAACATCAATACCAAACAAGTTACCAGACTGATCATCAATCAATTGATAATTATAATTTCCAAGCTGATTATCCTTAACTCCAGGGTATCTTGCTGCCCATGCAAACTGGTATCCCATCACTTCAATAACCTCTGCATCCTCAGAAGCTTCACCTGTAATATCATTCCATGCTTTAAGGCCTGTAAATACTAAACCAACCAAAACAATAGCAGGCACTATTGTCCATATCATTTCAAGTTTTGTATTGTCAGGAAAAAACTTACCTCGCACCCCTTCTTTGTATTGGTATTTATAACTAAACCAAAACAATAGAACATTGGTAAGGACGAAAACCACTCCTGTAACAGCGGTTGTTATCCAAAAAAGCTGATCCGTTAACATGCCATGCTCAGAAGCAACAGGCAATGTGTATTTATCAAAATATGTCCATGAGTACCAGAACATGAACGCCAATCCAGCAACCAGGAAAATCATCATGAGTGCCGCATTCACTTTATTACTAGTACTTACGATCTTCTTATCCGTACCCTTAACTACATTAACTAGTGTTCCTATTCTGAATAAAGTGTACAGAATAACCAGAAGAAGCAGAACACCTACAGCAATTATAACTTCGAACATATTATTTTAATTTATCTCTTATTTTAATTAAATGTGGTGATGTAAACTCTCTTGTAACATTGGGTGGTTTTTGGCAAACAATGGTGCCTTGGCCAAATTAGATAATGTTACAAATAAGAATGCTACTCCAAAGATCATAGCCATTCCAATTTCTACGAACCCGAAAGTTCCATCTTTTTGCATTACTCCTGGAGTAATCATCAAGTAAAAGTCGAACCAGTGACCTACAATAATTATAGGCATAACTACTTTCAACATTGACATATGTCGCTTCGCATCTCTTGTCATCAACAACAAGAAAGGAAGGAAGAAGTTTAATATTAAATTAAGGAAGAACACCCATTTGTACTGGCTGGCTCCAAGTCTTTCAATAAAATAAACTGTCTCTTCAGGAATGTTAGCATAATAGATCAACAAGAACTGAGAGAACCAGATGTAAGTCCAGAAGATGCTAAATCCAAAAACGAACTTACCAATATCATGCAAATGGTTTGAGTTGATAATAGACAAGTAACCATTCTGCTTAAGTACTACTACTATTAAAGTAATTACTGCAAGGCCATTAACCCACCAGCTGGCAAACACATACCATCCAAACATAGTACTGAACCAGTGAGGATCAATAGACATTACCCAGTCCCACGCAGCAATTGAAGAAGTTACTGCAAAAATCACTAAAAATATAGCTGAATACTTACGAGCTGTATACCAGTGTTTAACATCACCATCTAAGTCCTCTGCAAGCATTTCCTTTTTGATCCACATGAAGAACATGATCCAAAGACCGAAGAAAACTACTATTCTAAGAACATAGAAAAGTGGGAAAGACCCAATTTCTAATGGCCAGTACCACATTGCGGCCTTACCCTGTATAATCTCATCTCCACCTTCAGCAACTGGTGCATACAAACCTGCACTTGTCCAATGGAATACATCATGATTAACAACAAACCATGAGATTAACATCAAACCTCCTGCAATCGGAAGCCAATGTGCCATTGCTAAAGGAATTCTTTTCATTCCAGCCGACCAACCAGCTTGAGTCGCGTACTGTATAGCCACAAAGAACAAACCAATGATTCCTAATCCTGTAAAATAGATATTGTTAATCCAAAGGTTAGTAAAAAGTCTTTTTAACCAAGGTGCACTACCGTGATGCTCTCCACCACCATGCGCTTCCTCAGCGGCATGCTCAGGTCCTTCTTCCAGACTAGCTGTTAGATCAGTTTGAGATGTAATTGTATTTATTGCGTGCTCACCTTCTTCAGCATGTCCACCAGACATTGATGAGATAGTGCCAACTACTAATAGAACGATGCCTATTACACCCACTATCATTAGGGTTTTCTTTGCACTAGCGGTAAATGAAAATCTTTCTTCAGTCATTTGCTATTCGATTTACTATTCTTCAATTACTCTTGTGAGCACTTATTTCTGTAACGTTTTAACATATTTGGCGATCTTCCATCTGTCTTCAGGGCTAACCTGAGAACCATGAGCTCCCATCAATCCTTTACCCCAGGTAATAACATGGAAAATGTGACCTTCTGATACTCCTTTTAAAGCATCACTTTTAAGGTTGGCTACACCAGCAAACACTGGTAATCCATCAGGATCACCCGCACGAGGGCTAGCTACAAGTCCATCACCAGCACCTTTGTCACCATGGCAATGTTCGCAATATCTGTTATAAAGAATTTTTCCATCTTTAATAGCAGCCTCAGCCATTGTACTATCGATAGGACTAACCATAACTCTGGCGGCTAGCTCCAAACTATCCTTAGGGATTCTGTATGGCAGATATCCATTTTTATTTCTAGCAACAGTATTAGCCGGAGGGGTTCTCATCGTCATTCCATTCTTATTCAATGGATTAGAATTGTAATACTCTCCATGACCATCGCCAGTATTATTTAAAATCTGTGCTGCCTCTCCTGCTTCTTCATCAGTTATCTGAGATAATGGCTCGTAAGGAACAGAGTGATACATGTTTGGCGCATATTCTAATCCCTGATTTTCACCACCAGCTCCACAGCCAGTAAGTGCAACTCCTAGGGCTACAACAATCGCGTAATTAATATTTCTATATATTTTCATGCCTATCTGAAAGTTCTTATTCTTCAAAATCTTTATCATTGACCTCACTGGCACCACTGCCCTGAATGATCTTTTTAATCTCATCCTTGCTCATCTTGTTTTTAGCAAGATCAATAGCCATCACGTGCTTATCATCAGTAATTCTGATATCATAAATCCTTGGCTTCTTATATGGTTTCAGGTCACTCACAATCATGAATGTCCCTACCATACCAAGTGCTGATAACAGAACTGTTAGTTCGAAAGTAACAGGAATAAATGGCGGTATAGAAAAGAAGTCTTTACCTCCAATAATCATTGGCCAGTCAAAACCTAGCATTCCAATTTGCATTGTCAAAGCCAATGTTGTTCCTAACAAGCCAAACATAAAGGCTGCTTTTGGAAGTCTGGTCATTTTATAACCTAAAGCTCCATCCAATCCGTGAACCGGAAATGGAGAATATACTTCGTGAATCTTAACTCCGCTCTCTCTTACCTTGCCTACAGCATCTAAGAGAACATCTTCGTCTTCATATACTCCTAAAACAAAGTGTTTATTACTTTCCATTATTTCTTCTCTTTTAAAGATGATGACTTGATGATACTTTTTACTTCTGCCATATTGATTACAGGGAAGAACTTAGCAAACAATAGGAAAGCAGTAAAGAATAAACCGAAGGTGAACAGATATACACCTACATCATAAAATGTTGGATAGAACATCGCCCAACTAGATGGTAAAAAGTCTCTGTGTAGCGATGTAACGATAATAACGAATCTTTCAAACCACATACCGATGTTCACCACAATCGAAAGAATGAAAGTTGCAGCGATATTGGTTCTGATACTTTTAACCCAGAATAACTGAGGTGAGATAACATTACAAGTCATCATAGTAGCGTATGCCCACCAGTAAGGACCAAATGCTCTGTTAATAAATGCATATTGCTCAGCTTCAACCCCAGAGTACCAAGCGATAAAGAACTCAGTGATATAAGCTATACCTACAATTGATCCTGTAATAATGATTACAATGTTCATCAACTCTATATGGTTGATAGTGATGTAATCCTCCAATTTGAATACTTTTCTTGTTACAAGCATCAATGTTAATACCATGGCGAAACCAGAGAAAATCGCTCCAGCAACGAAGTATGGAGGGAAAATTGTAGTATGCCATCCTGGTATAACTGATGTTGCAAAGTCCATTGATACAATGGTGTGTACAGAAAGAACAAGTGGTGTTGCCAAACCAGCAAGAATCAAAGCAACTGACTCGTATCTTGACCACGTTTTAGCTGCACCATCCCAGCCAAAGCTAAGTGCACCATATACCGCTTTTGATATTTTGTTTTTAGCTCGATCTCTAATAGAAGCAAAATCAGGAATAAGACCTATGTACCAGAATACTAATGAAACGGTAAAGTATGTACTAATTGCGAAAACGTCCCAAAGAAGTGGTGAGTTAAAGTTTACCCATAACGAACCGAATGTGTTTGGTAGCGGTAAAGCCCAGTAAAAACCTAACCAAAGACGACCCATATGAAGTGCAGGGAACATAGCAGCACAAATAACAGCGAAAATTGTCATCGCTTCTGCCGCTCTGTTAATAGACATTCTCCACTTCTGTCTGAATAATAAAAGGATAGCTGAGATCAGCGTACCAGCGTGACCAATACCTACCCACCATACGAAGTTGGTGATATCCCAGGCCCAGCCAACGGTCTTATTAAGACCCCAAACGCCTATACCTTGCCATAATAAAGTTAGTACCGCATAAGCTCCAATACCCAGAGCAGCCAAAGAAACGGCCATTCCCAGCATCCAGGATTTGGTCGGTTTCCCCTCTACCTGTCTACAGATATCTTCCGTTACGTCATGGACGGTCTTGTTACCGGTTACTAGCGCTTCGCGTACGGTTGAAGTAACTTGCATATTTTATAATTTAATTAGGTCTTTAATTGTTTAATTATGCTTCTTCTTTGTTTCTGATCTTAGTCAAATACGTCACATTTGGCTTAACTCCAATCTCCTCAAGTACATGGTAAGCTCTTGGCTCGCCAATTTCCTTTTCAATAATGTAGTCAGCTTTTTCTGTGTCTTTGATTTTCAATAATTTGCTAATTCTGCTGTCCTTATCGTTCATATCTCCGAACATAATAGCATCAGCAGGACAAGCGCTAGCACAAGCTATATCTATTTCTCCATCCTTCGGTCTTCTATTTTCCTTCTTAGCTTCTAGCTTGCCATATTGAATTCTCTGAATACAAAGAGAACATTTCTCCATTACACCTCTAGAACGAACAGTAACGTCAGGGTTCAATACCATTTTACCCAAGTCATTATTCATTGCAGTGTTAACATCTTCAAACTGAGAGTTATCGTGGTATTTAAACCAGTTAAATCTTCGCACTTTATAAGGACAGTTGTTAGCACAATATCTCGTACCAATACATCTGTTATAAGTCATTTGGTTAAGACCTTCAGTACTGTGAGTAGTAGCGGCTACCGGACAAACAGTCTCACAAGGTGCATTATTACAATGCTGACACATCATTGGCTGGAATGTCACTTCCGGATTAGCAGCAGCTACTTCCATTGCCTCCAAATCACCAGGCTGCGCATCACTGCTATAATACCTGTCAATTCTGATCCAGTGCATATCACGTCTGTTGATAACCTCCTGACGCCCTACAACTGGAATATTATTTTCTGACTGACATGCTACATGACATGCACTACAACCAGTACATGAGTTCATGTCAATCACCATACCCCAATGATGATTTTTATATTTGTGACCTTCCCACAAACTTAAGTTTCCAGAGTTAGTCTTTCCTCCTTCTTCTGCCCATGAAGATACCATTGGCTCGTATCTTCCTGCCTTAGGATTCTTTTGATATTTACTAAGAATAGATTCCTGTACTACAGTTTCTCTACCCATGTAAGTCTGGTGCGTTTGTGTCTGAGCAATCTGATATAGTTCATCAGATTTAGCTACAGTAACAGCTCCTGTATATCCCAATAAAGGAAACACATCTTTACCTCTTCCATTAGCTACTTTACCAGCACTTGTTCTTCCGTAACCTAAAGCCACGCCTACTGTACCTGGTGCCTGCCCTGGTTGAATCAAGATAGGAAGTTCAACTGAAACTCCACCGGCTGTAAGCGTTGCCATGTTACTCTTTCCTTCGAAAGCCGTAACTCCATTGGCATTAGCCCAGGCTTGAGAAACAGTTAGGTAGTTATCCCAAGTAGATTTAGAAACGGGATCTGGCATCTCTTGTAACCAAGGGTTGTTGGCTTGAGAACCATCACCAATACCTACTTTTTGATAGATCGCTAACTCTAGCTCACCACCTTTAACAGAAGTAGCTTGAGAAGCAGCTGCATTAACATCACCAGCGAATTCTAAAGAAGCAACTTCTTCTTCACTAGCAACCTCTAATACACCGCTGTATAATGTTTGATCCCAGAATGTGTCAAAGCTTCCGCTGAATGCCATATTCTGTTTCCAGTAATTTCTTAAATACGTATAGTAATCACCTTCAACACCTGCCCATCTCATTAAGCTCTCCTGAGCCTGACGAGTTTTAAAAATTGGAGTGATAGTAGGTTGACTTAAGCTATATGAACCTTTCTTAGGCTCTGCATCATTCCAGCTTTCAAGGAAGTGATGATCAGGAGCTGTATAATCAGCAAGAATTGCCGTTTCATCTGGTCTGTCTGATGTAGACACTTTAAGAGAAACTTTACTTAATCCTGCTTTGATATCTGCCCCAGCTTTATGATTGTAAACCGGATTACAGTTTAAGAATATAACACCCGCTACTCTACCACCTTTAAGATCAGCAACGAATTTGTCCATAGACTCATCATCACCCTGACGGTAATTAGCAGATTTATTTAAATCGATAGTCGCACCATAATTAGCCAACATCGCATTAATACCATTAACGAGTGTCTGGATCCCAGCATTATTAGAACCAGAAACAACAATCGACTTGCCTTTAGCTTTAAGCAAATCAGCTGCCGCTTTATCGATATGATCAAACTTACCGGCACCACCTACAGAAGAACCTCCGGTTTTAGAAGCTATTGCATTATAAAGTGCTGCAACGGCTTTACCTTCCTCAGAAGGTTTAATTGGAGTTCTGTAATCTGCGTTAGATCCAGTTAATGACAAGTTAGATTCAAACTGATAATGACGAGACATTGTCTTTTTGCCATCACCTAGTTTTCTTGTTTTGCTATATTGTTTTGTGAATTCAACCGGTGAAATCCAAGTTCCTAAGAAATCGGCAGCAAAACTTACTATTACATCTGCTTTGCTGAAATCATAAGAAGGAAGTGCTTTTACTCCAAAAGATGCCTCATTGGCCTTAAGCATACCTGATGCTGATATCGCATCGTAAGTTACATGCTCAGTATTTGGATATTTAGCTTTAAATTCTTCAATTACATTTTTAGTGGTTGGGCTAAGAATAGTATTAGAAACAATTCTAATCTGGCCACCCTGAGCTGCAATAGCTCCCAATTTTGTGATTACCTCTTTATCTATAGTAGACCAATCAGTATTTTCAGTGCCTGCTTTAGGACCTCTTAATCTTTCGTTATCATAAAGTGATAAAACAGATGCTTCTACTTGAGCATTAGTACCACCTTGAGAGATTTTAGAAAGCTTATTACCTTCTATTTTGATAGGACGCCCTTCTCTAGTTTTTACAACGATACTGCAGTAGTCACCTCCACTGGCATAAGTTGATGCGTAGTAATTAG
Organism: Fulvivirga lutimaris; assembly: GCF_009711525.1. GTDB lineage: Bacteria > Bacteroidota > Bacteroidia > Cytophagales > Cyclobacteriaceae > Fulvivirga > Fulvivirga lutimaris. Next base: position 1,589 of record NZ_SMLV01000304.1, on the reverse strand, counting down.
GTACTCCCGGATCAACATCCACTGGCTTGTTAACATAAGGAATTGCTTTTCTGATAGGAGCCTCGCAAGCTGCTAATGAAACTGCTGCGATACCGAAACCCATCATTTTAAGAAAATCTCTTCTACTGCTTCCTTCTCCCTCATCGTTCTGATTGATAGGCAAAAACTCAGGAAACTCCTTGTCTGCGTGTTTTACAAATTCAGGATCGTTAGATAATTGCTCAATACCCTTCCAGTATGTCTTTTTATTATCTTTCATCATGTTTTTTATATCGATGTAATCTTAGATTCTTATATATTAATAGTGGCACTTAGAACATTCCAAACCGCCTATATCTTCAACTTTCAGTGCCTCTTTGCTTCCTTCATCGTGAAGCTCCACTAACTTATCGTAGTATTCATTTCCTTTAGTATTAACATCTGTCTTTCTGTGACAATCAATACACCAGCCCATAGTTAATAAAGAGTGCTGTCTTACAACATCCATCTCTTCAATAGGTCCGTGACAGGTCTGACACTCAATACCACCAACCTCTACGTGTTGAGAGTGATTGAAATATGCCAAATCAGGCAAATTATGAACCCTTACCCATTCTATAGGCCTATCATTTTCAATAGCAGCATAAATTTTCTGAATCTCGGGAGACTCAGTTTTTACTGCACTGTGACAGTTCATACAAATGTTTGGAGAAGGGATATTTGCACTCTTACTTTTTCTAACACCTGTGTGACAGTAATTACAGTCAATTTCATACTGACCAGCGTGAATTTTATGAGAGAATGCGATTGGTTGCTTAGGTGCATAACCAATTTGAACTCCAACAGCATATAGATTATTGATAACCACTTTGAAAGCTATGGCCGCAAAAAGGAAAATTACTATAAAGATAAATGGCTTGCTTTTCACTAATCCATCAAGACTTACTGTTGGATTAACAATGGCCTTATCATCCTCATCAAGGTCATTTCTTTGATTAAGATACTTCTGAAGTATAGTTGTAATGAGTATTAAAACAACAAGAATCAATACCAAAACAATGATAAGACCAACCATGATGGCATTAATATATGTAGAAGCAACTCCAGTTTCACCTGGTGTTTTGGGATCATCAACTGCTGGTCCAGCAGCAACAGTAGGATTATCCGTCTCTTGTTTTACATATGCTAAAATTGACATCACCTGATCCCTGTCAAAAGAAGGGAAGGCTGTCATTTGAGTTTTATTGTATTCTTCGTAAAGCGCAACTGCATATTCATCTCCACTACCAATTACTTTAGAAGAGTTATTTACAAAGCTCACTATCCAATCTATAGAAGGAGCACGGTTGTAAACATCTTGCAAGGCAGGTCCAACAAGTTTTGCATTGACTCTGTGACAAGTTTTACAGTTACCATCGAACAAAGATTTACCAGCACTAATGATTGCCGGATCTGTAGGAATATCACCCTCCTGAGCAAAAGCCGCAGGCAAAATAGAAAAATAAATAAGTCCTAGTAGAGTGAATGATAAGAAAACGCGCGTTAGTGATCTTTTTTGCGTCATGTTAATGTGTAGTTTTAAAAACAGATAAAGCAACAGTGCTGTACCC
>NZ_SMLV01000323.1 GCF_009711525.1 Fulvivirga lutimaris | reverse complement strand
TTTCTTTTTCACCAAAAGCATGATCAAAAGCATTTATTAACAATTCATTCATTATCATTCCACAATTCATAACCACATCTGTAGTTAATATGTTTGACTGAATATCGCGATGTACCTCTATTACTCTAAACTCATTCATATGAGTTCTCAAAATGTTATCTATTAGGTCATTCAGATAATCTTTTATATCCAGATGTGTGTAGCTTTTTGCTTTCAGTAGTCTTTCATGAGTAAATGTTATAGCACTAATTCTATTTTGACTCTCGAGAAAGAAGCGCTTTATTTCAGGGTCTGAAATAGACGCAGCCCTAAGATATAGTAAGCTTGAAACTGTTTGTAAATTGTTCTTAACCCTATGATGTATCTCCTGAAGTAGTGCCTCTTTCTCCTTCACATTATTTAGAAGCTTCTGTTCCATATATTTACGCTTCTTAAACTGTGCCATTTGTGCGCCAATGGTCAATAGAAGATCGGCCACTCGTTTGTCATAAGGCTTCTCCACAGTACTGTACAATTTACCTACTACAAGCACTTCATTATCAACTATCAGAGGAAACAAGACCAAAGATTTGATACCATTGTTAACAAGAGCTTTATAACGAACAACTTCCTTTTTCTTTAGCTTTGTAATCCATTTTACTTTCTTTTCGGTAAATGTAGCGCCTATTACATCTTCACCTATCCCGAATACTATGTTCGCATTCTGGACAGCTAGATCCTGTATTTTATTATTGACTATTTGATAGTAAGCTTGGCGAATATACTGGTCCTCTTCTAGACGCCATACTTCACCAAAATCGAAATAAAGTGCCTTAGCAATCAGCCCCATAATGTCTGCCAGCACCCCTTTAAATGAATCCTTGTCAACTATTATTCTATTAATTTCATTTAATAGCTCTTTACCTTTATTAAACAATAACTCATCAGTGATATCCCTTAATGAAAGAACGAACTCATTGTTATCAGCAAACTCAATGTACTGCAGCTTAACATTCACATCAGATGTTAAACCGTCTTTTTTCTTAATTCTACCTGTATATTCTAATACCTCTTTAGTATTCTTTACATGGTTTAATCGTTGGGTAAACTGCGCTGAATCATTCACATTATCTGGCTTAAAGTCGATAAGGCTTATTTTCTTCACCTCATTAAACGAGTAACCCAGAAATTCAAGGGCGGCATTATTGGCATAAGTAATCTCCAATGTTTTAGCATTAATAGTTACGATTGACTCATGAGATTCAGTAACTATATTTTTAAGTTTTAACTGTTCATTAAGTAGCTTCTTCTTTTCTGTTACATCAAGAAACATCAGCTGGGTGGATGCCTCACCTTTATACTCTATCGCAGAAGCTATCAAGTCCGCAAAAACTTCTTTCTTATCCTTGGTTTGGAGTGTGATATCAATGGATTGATTTAAATTTCTTTTTAACTGTGCGTTGATCAGAATAGCATTTAAATTCTCCTTTTTCAGACTCTTAGGAAATATACTGGTTAGCGGCTTTTCAAGAAAATCAATAATTGACCCATTAAGTATTTTGGCAGCTGAATCATTTAAAAATTTGATTTTCTGGTTAGTGGCAATAACTATGGGCATGGGTGAATTATTAACCAAGCTTTTATATCTGGATTCACTTTCTTTAATAGCAGTCAGTGCCTCATTTCTATCGGTAACATCAAGAAAAGTTGCCTGAACTGCCGCCTCTCCTTTAAAATTAGTTGCCGTACCCATTACTTCTATATTAATATGTTCACCAGTAGTTTTAATAAAAGTGTAGGAGTTAATATTGGTTTCGGTTCTCTGTTTTGTATATAAACTCTTTACATTTTTCTTTATTCTTTCATGTTCTGATTTGTGTACAAATTCTAAAATACTTCTGCCAACAAGCTTCTCTGTAGAATCGCTTCCAAGAATCTTAGCGCCAGCTTTATTAATAAACATTATAATCCCATCCTGGTGAATAACAATGCCCATGAGAGACTTATCAACCAAGGACTTATACCTATGCTCATTCTCAACAACACGAGCCATCGCTTCTACTGTTTCGGTTACTTCATGCAGGTTTGCAACTATTCCCTCGATATCAGGGTCACTCAAAAGATTGGATAACTGAACTTCAACCCATTTTGCACCTTTCTTATTTGCATTTAGTCTTAAACTATCCCTTACAGCCACACCTGGGTTATCAATGCATAGCTGAAATATTTCATCAAATTTTGACTTGTCATCATCTGATATAAAGACAGAAAATGTTTTTTTAACAACCTCCTTAGAACAATTTAACAATTTATCAATGGCACCACTAGCATAGGTAACTACTCCAGTTTCAGATAATATTAAGTTTATTCCAAAGCCTTTATCCGACAGTTTGCGATAAAACCGCTCATCCCTAATGAGCTGTTCTTCCAGCTCCACCTGATCCGTTATATCAGTTGTTATAGCATATATTTTTCGATTTACCAGATCACTTTTACAAGACCATGACAGCCAACGATAATTACCTTTTTTGGTCTTATATCTATTTTTAAAGTTTACAACCGCATAATTTTCCTCTTCAATTAGTTTTTTGAAAACTTCCTGAGTTCTTTCTAAATCATCTGGATGTATAAAATTGGCAAATGGCTCTGAGCTAAGATGTTTGAGAGAATACCCTAGTGTTTCAGTCCATGCTGGATTTAAGAACTCAAAAACACCTTCAAAGGTGGTAATTGATGCAAGGTCATCAGAGTGGTTAAGGAGTTTAGTATATTCGTCTTGTTTAGAGCGATTTCTCTTCTGATCATCTATGTCCTGAAATGTTCCGAAAATCTCTACTACCTCATTATTTTCGACCCTAGGTACACCTTGGGTTCTTACCCAAACCTCCTGCCCTGCAGTGTTAATAATTTTTAATTCAAGGTCATAGGGTTTACGATCGTTTATTAGCTTATCAACTGCGTCTGCTATAATTGTTTTAGAATCTGGATGATAAAATTCTATTGCTTCTTCGACTGTGATAGGTGTTCCTATTTTTAACTTATGAATCGCATAACTGACATCACTTAGCTCTATTTTATTTTTTACTAGGTCAAATTTCCACCCACCTATTTTCCCTACCTTTTGAGTCATTTGGAGCATCTCGCTGGCCTCTTTCAGTTTTATCTGCGACTCCATCAACCCCGTTATATTTGTAGATACACCAATAACCCCCAGTACTTCACCTTCTTCATTTGTAAGAGGTGTCAAATTGGAATTGATATAGTACTCTTCAAAGTTTGTAACATACTCACACTCTTTGCCATCCATCACTGATTTAAAGGAGTTTTTATCAATATAAATTGCGCATTTTGATGACAGTATTGATTGACCAATCAATTGATCTGACTCGAAGCCAATCTGAGAGAAAAAGGATCCAATACAATAATTAATTACTCCTTTTGAATCAGTAGACCATACCGAAACGGGATTATTTCTTACTAAGCTTCCCAGTTGACTTTCCTTTTGCAGGAGCTTATTTTCTGCAAGCTTTCGTTTAGAAATGTCATTAATTAAAAACAGTATTGCCCTCTGCGCATTAAAGTTTATAATCTGAGAGTATATATTAACATAGATATTTGTGCCTGAAAGTAGTCTATGAACAAAATCATAGTCAGATGGAATTGTCTCTAAACGACTAAGTTGAGAAAACTGTTTGCTATATTCTTCTTCAAATAAGTCATTGAACCTTTTCTTTGTGAACTCATATCTGCTGTAGCCATATTTAGATATTGCCAGCTCATTTATATCCAAAACATTACCATTATCAATATCACAGATTATTAGAGCATTAGGATTTTTTTCAAAGAGCTGTTTGTAGCGAGCCTCAGAGTGTTCAACTTTAATTTTTGCAAGTACGTCAGTGGTCTTATCATCAAGAAGTATGAGCAGGTACTTTGCATCTTCAAACTCCAGAATATGCTTATGTACCTGTACAAAAATTGATTCCCCCTCCTTATTTTCATGAACTTGATAGTTTAATCCCTTAGCAGAATATAAGGCTACCTCATTTTTAAAATTCTCTGAAATATTAGATTCATCAGCACATAAATCCTCAAACAGAACAGATTCCATTTCAACCCTATCGTAACCATATTTGGTTAAAAATGCCTCATTAGCATCCCGAATTTTAGATTCTTCATCACCTTCATCCAAAACAATCATCGGCATTGGATTCTTCAGAAAAAGTGCTTCAAATCTCTTAATAGCAGCTTGTGATTCTCTGGTGAGCCTATATTCTTCGGTAACATCATTAAAAGAAGCTATTGCTTGCTGCACTTCTCCGTCCTCATCAATTATAGGGCGACTATTTACGGAAAGCCAGCTGATTTCTCCGGTTGGTTTATGCACTCCCATGATAAACCTATCTATGGATTTACCCTCCTTTAAAGATTGAATAATGGGATGCTGATCACCAGATAGAGGTTCCTCCTCGGCATTAAATGACTTCCAGCGAGGGTCAAAAGATGTTCTGCCATACATCTGATCGCTGGTAATACCTAAAATTTGCAGCGCTGATTTATTAAACTCTATAATTTCACCGTCATTGTTTTGCATAATAAGGCCCTCAGCCAGCGTATCAACCATGGCCTTATATTTTCTTTCGTTATTTTCAATCTGAACAGCACTTCTTTTTTCGCTATCAATGTCTTTAAATGAGAGCATAAAGGCCTTTTTACCCTTATAGTTCTTAATTGGGCTAAAGGCATATTTATACCACCGGTCGTTCTCAAAAAGATCATTTATTGACTCCAACTCTACTTTCCGCTTCTTGTCAGTAGCCTGTGATGCATTTTTAATAAAATCACAAGTTTTGGAACTTGGGAATACATCTACAATAGAATCACCCAGTTTGAACTTAATCTTATAACTTAGATAAAGCAGTTCGGCCAGACTTGTATTGAATTCGAGTATCTTAAACTCATCATCATACATTAAAATGTAATTATGACTACTCTCAATAATGGAGCGCAATTTTATTTCATTTTCACGCAATTCTTGTTTAGCTCGCTCAGCATCAGAAACATCACGGATTATGGCGAAGTACTTAATTACTTTGCCAGATTTGTCCTTAATTGGTGAAATCACCCATTGATTAACAAACTCATCTCCATTCTTCTTGTAATTATAGGTTTGACCAAAAAATGACTCCCCCTTATTCAACTTACTTTTAAGGTTCTTAAGAAGCTCTTTGTCTGTTTTAGGACCTTGCATGAGCCGGGGAGTATTACCAATAACCTCACTTCTTTTATAACCACATAGCTTCAAATAAGCTTCATTGACATACTCAATAACTGGTCCGGGTTTTTCAAGCTGGTTATCAGTTATCAATATAGCGTCTCGGGATTGATCAGCGATTGTCTTAAAAAGAGCAACTTCCAAACTATCGTTATTAGCATTCGAGTCGTTCTCTATTTTTATCAAACAGAACTTCTCTTCTTCAAGTGTGATCCTTTTTGATGAAAGAAGGTAGTTTACTCCACTTTCATTTGAAAATGACACACTCTTGATATCAGTCTTTAAAAAATCAACTTTGGTAGTATTATCTGTAAAACCTGAGTCCTTACCCAATTCGAATTTAGACTCAAGTTTAAGTGAGGTGCCTAAGGCATCTTGTGCAATTTCAGCTGCCTTATTATTGAAATAACATATTGAATGATCCTTGTCAATAGCAATGACTCCTTTGGAATCATCAATGCTAAATTCTAATAGGGTTTGGTATTTTTTTAAGAAATCTATTCTAGCCAACTTTTGCACATCCTAATTTCTCCCTTTTTCATGAGATATAAGATACGTATATCTACGTATAAACTGTGGGTGTTGGCACTGAAATTCTCAATAAATCATCAAAATAGCACTATAGTTTGCGCTTGTACTTGTCATTTTTATATTTCATTAGCCAAACACTTTGTCTGAGAATTACAAACCAAAAACAGATGGCAACCAAAGACTAAGCTGAGGTATAAAGGTTACAATCATTAAAACAATAATCATAACTATAAATAGTGGGATCAGTGGCTTGATAACTTTGGATATGCTTATGCCTGCAACACTACAGCCAATAAACAGTACCGAGCCTACCGGTGGCGTACATAATCCTATACAAAGATTGAGTACCATGACAATTCCAAAATGAACCGGGTCTACACCCATTTCCATAACCACAGGAAGAAATATGGGAGTAAATATTAATACCGCTGGAGTCATATCCATAAATATTCCTACAAACAGGAGAATGAAATTGATGATAATAAGTATCACAAAAATGTTATCACTCAAAGACAGCAAAGTAGCAGAGACCTGCTGTGGAATGTTAGCATAAGACATTACCCAAGACATGCCCATTGAGGTACCTATCAGCAGCATTATAATGGCAGTCATACTCACAGTATTGATAAGAATATCAGGTAAATCTTTAACCTTCACCTGCTTATAAACACCCATAGAAAGTATCAGCGTATATAAAACTGCAATGGCAGAGGCCTCAGTAGCTGTAAATACTCCTGCAACAATACCTCCAATAACCACTATCAATAAAAACAAACTTGGGAGGGCATCAAAAAACTGCTTAATGACAACCTTGAATGGTGTCCTCTCTCCTACAGCATATTTATTTCTGTAGGATACTACACCCGCAACTATCATAAGTGCCAAACCTAATAATGTGCCCGGAATGTAGCCTGCTAAAAATAATGCACTGATGGAAACTCCACCACTGGCAAGAGAATAAACGATGAGTATATTACTAGGAGGGATAATTAAACCAGTGGTTGCCGCTGTTATATTTATTGAAGCACTGAAAGACTTAGAATAGCCTTCTTTTACCATTCTAGGATTCATGATACCCCCAATAGCACTAGCCGCTGCCGCTGCCGATCCGGAAATTGCTCCAAATAACATACTGGCAAGGATATTAACATAAGCTAATCCTCCAGGCAAACTGCCTAAAAGGCCCTTGGCAAAATTGATGAGTCGCTCTGCAATACCTCCCCGATTCATGAGCTGGCCTGCCAAAACAAAGAATGGAATCGCTAAGAGTGCAAAGCTATCCAGTCCGGTGGCTATTCGCTGAGCTAGTGTAGTAAATGCAGCTTCTGGCGGAATACTTACCAACATTGTAAGTACAACTGAAATACCAATTGAATATGCGATTGGCACACCAATAATCAACAGTGCCAGAAAGCTTATAACCAGAACCGATATCTCAAAAAATTCCATAGTTGTTAATTATCAATATCAATTGCCTCCAAGGGCTTATTGTAGTCCAATATTAAATTGTGAATACTATAATAAAGAGTTAGCACTCCGCTCAGAGGAATGACAGTATATACATAGCCTAATGGGATACCCAAAGCAGCGGAAGGCTGCTCTAAAATTAGTGTTATATAAACAAGGTTCGATCCACCCCAGATTAAGACTAAAATGGCAAATAAACCAACCAAAATGTTGATCACAACATTCAGCTTGCGCCCACTTTGTTTACCATTTAAATAGGTAGGAAGAAGATCAATTGCCAAATGAAGCTTTTTACCTGTGGCATATCCAGCTCCTAAAAGCCCTACCCAGATAAGTAAGAAGCGTGACAACTCATCAGTAAATGAACTAGGCGACTGAAGAAGGTATCTAGAAGCCACCTGCCACAATACATTGATCACCATTAACCCCATAAGGCTTACAAGCACCCAAAATAATATCTTGTCTATTAATGCTCTAAACTTCATTTCCCTGCTATTTATTTTTTATATCCTGAATGAGTTTATATACTTCAGGCTCATCACGATAATTTTCATATATCGGCCTTACCATCTCTTCAAATTTCCTTTTATCAGGTCTATTGACTTTCACACCAGCTTCTTCAACTACTCTCATGGCTTCTTCTTCAGCTTCATTCCAAAGCTTGCGCTGAAGCTCTACCGATTCTAGTGCCGCTTCCTGCACCCATTGCTGCTCTTGCTCTGACAAGCGATCCCACACTTTTGTACTAATCAAAAGCACATCAGGAACCATAGTGTGTTCATTTAATGAGTAGTATTTAGCTACTTCATAATGTCTTGATGTATGAAATGAAGGAGGATTATTCTCAGCACCATCAACCACACCTTGCTGCAAAGCCGTGTAAAGTTCGCCCCATGAAATAGGCGTTGGCGAACCACCAAGAGCACTCACCATACTCATAGATGTAGGACTAGCCTGCACTCTTATTTGCATTCCTTTCAAATCAGCAGGTTCGTTGATAGGCTTATTGACTGCATAAAAGCTTCTGGAACCTGCATCATAGTAAGCTAAACCTTTCAGCCAAAATTTAGATCCCTGATCAAGTAAATCCTTTCCTATTTCACCATCAAGTACTTTATATAGATGATTCTTATCACGAAACATATAGGGAAGACTGAATACTTTATAGTTTGGAGCGAAGCTCTCCATTATAGATGTAGAAACTTTAGTCATTCCAAGGCTTCCAATTTGAAGTAATTCGATACTTTCCCGCTCACTTCCTAACTGGGCATTAGGGTAAATTTTTATGGTGAGTTCTCCACCAGATTTCTCTTCAACTAATTCAGCCATGCGCTCAACCGCTAAGTGAACCGGATGACTCATATTTAGTGCATGCCCTAATTTAATCTCCTTTGTTTTGCTAATATTTTCGCACTTAAAAAATAGTATGCTTATTAGAATAAGCAGCAATTCTTTTTTCAGCCTCTTCACTATTTCCTTACCTTATTTATTATCTGTATTGCCTCCTTTACACCCTTCTCTATGAGATCGTAGGACTGATTTTTTAAGTCTTCTTTTTTGATGAGTTGTGAGCCCATTCCAACACAAGTAACTCCCGCAGCAAACCATTCAGATAGATTCTCCTCAGTTGGAGCTACACCACCAGTAGGCATAATATTAGTCCATGGGCATGGCCCTTTAACTCCTTTTACAAAATTAGCTCCATAGATATCTCCTGGAAATAACTTAACCAACTCACAACCTAACTCCTCAGCACGAGCTATTTCTGTCAATGTTCCACAACCCGGTGACCATAGTACCTTCCTTCTGTTACAAGCAATAGCAATATCTTCTCTAAAAACTGGAGTAACTATAAAGCTTGCACCCATCATCATATACAATGAAGCAGAAGCAGCGTCTGTAACTGACCCAGCACCCAAAACCATTCCTGGCAACTCCTTCTCAGCATAATTATACAGTTCTCTGAAAACTTCATGTGCATAATCTCCACGGCTTGCAAACTCCAAAACTCTGGCTCCACCATCATAGCAAGCCTTAAGTACTTTCTTGCTCACTTCAGAATCAGAATGATAAAAAAGCGGCACCAGGCCGGTCTCTTGCATTATTGTGAATACTTCTATTCTGCTATATTTTGCCATTTTCTTATGCTTTATCTTTTTATTCGCCCTGAAGTGTCTCCTGCTAATATGTCCTGTACTTCTTCTACCCTTGCCAGGTTTACATCGCCTTCAATAGTATGTTTTAAAACTGCTGCAGCTACTCCAAAATCAAGTGCTTCCTGATCGCCTTCCAATTCATGCATACCATAAATTAATCCCGCCAAAAATGCATCTCCTCCACCTATTCTATCCACAATAGGATTAATCTCATATTCCCTAGTTTTTAAAAATTGTTTCCCATCATATAGATTGCCTGACAACTTATTATGCGTTGCACTGATAGAATTTCTGGTTGTATTGACAATTTTTTTTACGTTCGGGAAACGCTCTATTATTTTATTATAGACTGAAATTTCTTCGTTATCAGCACCCGCTTCTGGATAAATATTAAGTATCTCAGCGGCATCTCTAACACCAGTTACAAGCACATCAGATTTGGCAATAAGATCGGGCATTACCTCCTGAGCACTTTTGCCATATTGCCATAAATTCTTACGATAATTTACATCTCCCGAAACTGTAATTCCTTTAGCATAAGCTACTTCAAGCGCTGCCTTACAACATGCTGCTGCACCTGCTGATATTGCTGGTGAAATCCCGGTCCAATGAAACCATGAAGCACCATCAAGTACCTTTTCCCAATCAATCATTTCAGGTTCAACACCTGCAAATGCAGAATTAGCTCGATCATAAATGATTTTCCCAGGCCTAACACTACTCCCTGTTTCCAGAAAATATAACCCCAATCGATCACCACCTTTTACGATATGATCGGTACTTACATTATTAGTTTTCAAAAACTGAATAGCGGCCTGACCAAGCTCATTGTCTGGAAATCGAGTAATGTGGGCAGCCTCCAAACCAAACTGTGCCAATGACATTGAGACATTTGCTTCACCACCACCAAAGGTGGCTTCAAAACCTTTAGCCTGTGTAAATCGCTGATGACCAGGGGTCGTCAATCTCATCATTACTTCTCCAAAAGTGACGATCCTCTTCATTCAAAAACCAAAATAACTATTTGCATTCTTATAACTAATATTCTCGACCATTTCACCCGTCCAAGTCATTTCACTTGCAGGCAATAGCCCTTTTTCAACATGACTACCTATAAGATTACAAAGTATTCTTCTAAAATAATCATGTCTTAGGTAGGAAAAGAAGCTTCTTAAATTGGTAAGCATACCTAAAAAGTGGCTCAGCAAGCCCATGTTTGACAAAACATTCATCTGCTTTTCCATACCAACCTTTTGATCAAGGAACCACCATGAAGATCCAAATTGTAGGTTGCCTGCTACAGACCCATAATTGAAATTTCCAACTATACTAACTACAATCACATTATCAGCAGGGTTGAGGTTATAATCAATTGTTTTAGCTAGCGGGTCTGTTGTATCCAACTTATCAAAAAACTTAGCCATTGCACTTATAAAGGCACCCAAAATCTCATGAGAATCTTTAAATCCAATTTTCACGTCTCTCCACTCACCTTTGTGAAAAACAAATAAGGCTGCGAATTTACAAGGGAAACCAGTTGGAAGCGTTTCAACAGTATTATCGGACGCCTCAAAGACGATACCTGATTGTGTGGCATTAGCTTTAATAATTATGCAATCCATTGTGTAACCTAAAACTAATTATAATTTACTTTATTAGCCATTAGGTAGAAACATTTGTAATTTCATATACTATTTAAACACAATCGATTGTTAATTAAAGTCTTCTGTAATTCTTAATCATTAATACGTATCGCATGCCTGAATCAACTATTGCATTTTCTCAGCAATATTACCGCTCTTGAAATGCTGCAACAGCTCCTTTAAATCAACAATGTATTCCTTTAATGATTTGCCATCATCAATGTCTTTAACACGAATTACTTTGCTGGATGGTGAGTAGAGCGTTTCATAAGAAAGGATATCAATTTCCTCTTCAATAGCCTTTTGCTTAGATTCAAAAGGCATATGAGATATCAGCTGCTTTCCTTTCTGATCAAAAATCATCGTATACCCAGCTATCCCTGTCTTGCCTTGATATGCCTTTGAGAATCCGCCATCTATAACATAAAGTTTTCCATTGGCCTTCACCGGGCTTTCTCCCAGTTTGGCTTCCACTGGCACATGACCATTAATGATTATAGCATGCTTATTACCCAGTCCAAAATCAGCTAATATTTTAGAGCATGTAGCTTCATCATTTCTATAGTTATAGTAATACGACTTTACCTCTTTATGGGTAGCGCTGTCAGCTATAAAATAGCGTTCAAAAGTTGTCATCTTACTCTTGCCAAATAGCGGAGAATCTGGGCCGCACCACAAATACCATATGGTATCCAATGCAAGTTGTTTTCCCTCTGCTTCAGCATCTAAAAAATGTGCCTCGCGTACTTTAGCATCCAGAAAGTCTAACAAAGACTTACCTTTTAATTTTTTACCAAGCAGTTCTACCTCTTTCAAATCACCATTTTCATCGATAGGGATACAACCATGATACAACAGACAATTGTTGGTGATTTTGTACATGCCACCATTCTTTATCAGAAAATCAACATGGCTTTGAAGGCGATCACTCTCTTTAAATGCTTGTATCAAAACACTCATTAAATCTTCCTCACCTTTTGATAGTTTATAAGGTGCAGCAGGGTCAACTGTGGGTAATGACTTATCATGCAAATCGTACTTTTCACCATCAATTGTAATTTGATAGGCGCTGAAGTCAATATTTGATAAAATCAATTGATCGCCCATATCAAACCCAGGCTGACGCATCTTCAGCTGATCTTCCAGTTTAAATTGAATAATACTAATAGCTTTGTGCATGATGCGATTGAGCCATTTTTCACTAGCATTTAACAATTCAGTTGGGTCTACTTTTGGATCAAAATGAATGCTTTCCTCCTCCTTGTAATGCTCGAGCGCAAAAGAAGCCAGTGGTATTAGATTGATCCCATATCCCTTTTCAAGGGTATTAGTATTTCCGTAACGGAGAGAGAGCCTGATCACATTGGCCATGCACGCCAACGAACCACTGGCAGCTCCCATCCAAACTATATCGTGATTTCCCCACTGCACATCAACAGAATCATACTCCAGCAGATCATCAAGTATATTCTCAGCAGCAGGTCCCCTATCATAAATATCACCTATAATATGAATAGAATGTATTGACAGTCTTTGAATAAATGTGCTTAACTCAGTAATTATGGCATCAGCTTCTTGAATATCAATAATGGTTTCTATTAAAGTATCATAGAAAATTGCCTTATCATTATTGGTATAGTCAGAATATACCATAGCCAGTATAATTTCCTGATACTGCCCTTTTAGCAACCTTCCCAATTTCCTTTTAGCATAGATGCTCGTAAAATCTTTGGCAATAATGATAAGATCCTTCAGCGTTGATTTATAAAAATCGGTATTACACATTCCATTTTTATGAAATGATTTTAACTTTTCCTCAGGATAATAAATAAGCGATGCCAGAGACTTTAACTGCTTCTCTGATTTACTCTTTTGAAAAAGGTTGGTCAATCGCTGCCTGATCATACCCGACCCATTTCTTACCATATGTTGAAAAGAATCATACTCACCATGAACATCACTGATGAACAGCTCAGACCCTTTTGGCAATGTCAACACGGACTCTAAAAGCATAATTTCTTTGCCCAATGCACTTCTTGATGGAAATTTATGAGCTAGTTGCTTGAAATACTTTAGTCGGTCGGGAGTCAATTTATGTGGTTGTATTTGCAATCTTAAACTACAAAAGAATATGATTTACTCCCATATAAATGGGTGAATTTTAATCCCAATACTCCATTTAGCCGCTTTTTGTAATCAAAAAGAAAACGCACACGATTGAAATGATTCTTCCTTAAAATAAAGCTGCCCTTTACTTCTCAATCTGCTTTTGTTCAAATCAAATATTGGAGATGGTTACAATATTTTATGGACATATACGTCCTCAACATTATAGATAGTTCAAATCTACAAAAGGTGATATGGACTACGCTTCAAAATACACAGTCCAGAAAATAAAGATATCGTCATATGATATGCCAACTTTATAAAACTTATGACTAAATGAAACAAGGAAAACTTGAATATACAACGCTGGCTCATCGGTATACTGCAAGACATCCTTTATTGACCTACTTGGGCATCCAGGTTAATTTTTGGATGGTAGCCAACTTATTATTACTCCTGATCACCAACTTCTACTCAAAGATTAGCAGTTTGGTATTCGATTATGATATGAGGGTTGATAATCAAACATTGCTAGTTGTGGCATTGGTTGGAGGTCTACTTTATGGGTCAAGTTACGGATTGTTAACCCTCCATCTTGAGCAAAAATTCTTTAGGAATCTTGCCATTGGAAAAATCATACTAGCCAAGACCATTGGCTCAATTTTACTTCTTTCTCTTCTACTACTAATACTTAGGTATGTGCTTTTCGGTATAAATTCAGATGTTGCCGGCTTAAACCTTACAAATGAAGTTTGGGATAACATCTTCTACCTTCTTCTAATGTATTATTTTTTTATGGCTATTCTGATCAGCTATATAAACCAGGTAAATAAAAAATATGGCCCCGGAGTATTGTTACCATTATTACTTGGCAGGTACAGAAACCCACGAGAGGAAGATAAAATATTCATGTTTATTGACTTAAAATCGTCTACAGCAACCGCTGAAAAATTAGGGCATTTTAAGTACAGCAGCTTTCTAAGAGATTATTTTGATGACATCAATGAAATACTTTTGCCATATAGGGCTCAAGTTTACCAATATGTTGGCGATGAAATTGTTGTAATGTGGCCAGAACAGGAAGGGTTAATCAATAACTTTTGTGTAACATTTTTCTTTGCTTGCAAACAGCAGTTTAAAAATCGAGCTGAATATTACCTTAGCAAATATGGAATTGTTCCTGAATTTAAAGCCGGGCTCCATTCTGGGCGCGTATCGGCTGTAGAAATTGGAGAAATAAGGAAAGACATTGCCTACCATGGAGATACTCTAAACACAACAGCAAGGATTCAAAGCATCTGCAATGAATATGGTAAAGACTTTCTCGTTTCAGACCATTTGATCAACAAAATCAACCTCAATGGCAGTTTTAAAGTAGAAAAGGTCGGAGACATCCTGCTAAAGGGGAAGAAAGAAAAAGTAGCGATATCTAGCGTCAGCGCTTAATGGAAAAGTGATGAGGTTCTAAAACAAAAAAGCCACCTTTCGGTGGCTTTTTGCT
>NZ_SMLV01000305.1 GCF_009711525.1 Fulvivirga lutimaris | reverse complement strand
TATTAGCACCATTGATATTCTCCAGTTTATTATTCATAATTAAGAAATCAAAAAGACCTCTTAGATTTTCAGGAAGTTCAAAATTATCTAAGGTATAAACTTCTTTAGAATTAGCTTTTAAAGCAGGATAGACATACAACTTAACATTGTTACCAAACAAGGCGCCAAAGGCTTCCAATACCCCTCCTCTCAGATCGGTATAGTACTTCTCTTCGAAAACACGCTGAAGATTATAAATACCTAAGATGATACCAATCTTGCGGCCTCTTGTAATAGCCGAGAGATAGTCAACCAGCTTATAATACTCAGGGTAATTTGAGATCATTACATTTTGTCCTAGAGCACAGATAATATCAACCCTCGCTAAGAAATCAACATCATCAATTTCTCCGTCAGCTCTAAGATCATTAAGGGTTATCTCAGTTAGTACAACTATCTTAGATTTATCAACATCCGGTTCACGCTTAAAATGCCTTCTTGCTGTAAGCAGCATATCAACATTCACATGAGTTACAGGCCTGAACCTACCTCTTAACACGAGAACATTTTTCTTATAAAGTGCCTCAGATGGTTGTAATACATCAGCATTTGGCCCAAACATAGCTGCTCTGGTCAAACCATTCTTCACCAACTTCAAACTCATCAAACGGTTGTCAACATGAGCAAAATCAGGCCCATTTAGCCTAAACATATCAATACCGATTCTGCCATGTGCCAGCCCATCAACTAACGAAACAAGAAGTTCCTCAGGATCAGTAATAAAGAAGCATCCAAAAATCAGATTTACTCCAACAATACCGACCGCCTGTTGCTGAAGAAGCGCATCATTATCGCGCATCTTAATATGAAGAATACACTCATTATAATCACCGCCAGGTTTAGTTTGAAACCTCAGACCAATCCAGCCATGGGGTTTATTAGTACGCTCATAATTAAGAGCTTCCAACGTGTCTGCAAAAGCAAAAAAAGTAGTGTTTTCGGCTAGGTGAGGTAAACGCTCAAGAAGTAAACTATACTCATGTTCAAGCATCTTCTGCAGCCTGGGTTCGCAAACATACCTGTCGCTCATTCCATAGATAGCATCACTAAAACTCATATCATAGGCCGACATAGTTTTGGCTACTGTGCCTGATGCGCCTCCAGCTTTAAAGAAATTGGCTGCCACGTCCTGACCGGCTCCAATCTCTGCAAATGATCCGTAAATATCTCTCCTTAAATTGATTTGAAGAGCTTTTTCTTTAATTGTTAATTTGCGGAGTTCATTCATAGCTGATCTAATAACACCGTTTTAAGCTAATGTGTTTACCTGTTCAAATGTATAAGTTTTCAATTGTCTTTTGCACATATTTTTGACATTGATTTATACTTAATTAAATGACAGCATTACTTTTTATTAAAACCATTCTTTTCTATCTTTTCCAGTTATTAACTCACTTTTTTAAACCACTTGTCTTAGTATGGAAGTTTTAGACTTTATCACCTTACTTATTATCATGGCTGCTTTTTTCACATTGATCAATGTGAAATATCTAAAACTCCCATCGACAATAGGCCTGATGCTGCTTGCACTTGGTCTTTCCCTATTTATAATCGGTGGCGAATACGTTTTTAGCATGCTGAATAAGTTGGCAACCAACCTTATGACTGAGTATGATTTCTCTAAGGTACTCTTTCAGGTTATGCTTAGTTTCTTGCTTTTTGCAGGTGCACTTGATGTTAACCTCAATAAACTAGGCGAAGAGAAATGGCCAATTCTAATACTTGCAACAGTGGGGGTACTCATTTCAACTTTTATAGTGGGTGGAGCCATGTACCTGACTTTGCCTTACTTAGGTCTACCAATGGATTTTATTTACTGCTTGCTTTTCGGAGCATTAATCTCCCCTACCGATCCTATTGCAGTACTTGCTATGATCAAAAAGACAGTAGTATCTGAAAACTTAGAATCTCAAATTGCTGGTGAATCTTTATTCAATGACGGCATTGGAGTTGTTGTGTTTCTTTCAATTTTAGGCGTTGCCGCTGGTGGTGTTGAAAATTTTGAAGCTATAGAAGTTGTAAAACTTTTCGGAATTGAAGTAGTAGGTGGAATTGCCCTGGGAGCATTGTTGGGATATGTAGGTCTTCGCCTGTTGAAGATAATTGACAATGAGCATACTGAAATAGAAGTATTAGTTACGCTCTCCATGGTTCTTGGTGGCGCAAGCGTTGCAGATTTTTTACACGTATCTGGTCCACTAGCTATGGTAGTTATGGGATTATTTGTTGGAAGGAAAGGTCGGATTGCGAAAGTGGATGAAGATGCAGCCGGTGAGTATGTTTATAAGTTCTGGCATTTAATGGACGAAGCCATGAATGCCATACTTTTCATACTTATTGGCCTTCAGATAATTGTTATTAACTACGAAATGGATTACTTCTATGCAGCAGGTATTGCTATTGTAGCAGTGTTATTAGCGAGACTATTAGGAGTTGGCGTACCTCTTTCAATAATGAGAATAAAAAGGCACTTTCCTAAATACACCATAAGGATACTAACATGGAGTGGTTTGCGCGGTGGAATATCTGTTGCGCTGGCGTTATCTCTTTATAAGGAAAATCATGGGTTTTTAATTGACGCTAAGACTGTTGACATCATTATCACAATGACCTATTGTGTAGTTTTATTTTCAATAGTAGTGCAAGGCCTTACTGTAGATAAACTTTTCAAATTGGCTGCGAAAAATAATAAACAGGTAAAAGAAAGTGCCGATTAAATTAAATGTTGTAGTCAACGTGCCGGATGTGGATATTCCTTTTCTAATCCTGAAAAATTTATACATATTTACAGCCTGTTAAATTTTTATTAAATTATGGCTAATAGAGGAGGCTTTTCGAGTAAGCTTGGATTCATTATGGCTGCAGCAGGTTCTGCAGTTGGGTTGGGAAACATTTGGGGGTTCCCATATGAAGTTGGACAAGGTGGTGGTGCCGCATTTGTAGTTATCTACCTATTATTTTGTTTCATCCTCTGCTTCCCCGTTATGGTTACTGAAATAGCCATTGGTCGAAAAAGTCAAAAGAATGCAGTTGGCGCATTTGACTACCTCGGATTCAAAAAATGGAATATTGTTGGAAAGATGGGAATCCTTTGTGGTGTTCTAATTCTTTCATTTTATAATGTAATTGCCGGCTGGGCTTTTGGTTACATCTTTGAAATGGCAGTAGGTAATTTTGATATCGCCAACCACTTCAGTGAGTTTATAGTTGATGTATTTAAAGTAGGTGCATACGGCTTTGTTTTTATGGCTACTACTGCTTATGTAGTATCAAAAGGTATTTCTGGTGGTATTGAGAAAGCAGCTAAGCTTTTGATGCCTACACTACTATTCCTGATCGTTTCTCTTGTTATCTATTCTTTGACACTTGAAAATGCTATGGCTGGTGTTAAATTCTATTTGGTGCCAGATTTCTCTGAGCTTAATGGAAAGGTAATTTATAACGCTATGGGACAGGCCTTTTTCTCACTCTCTTTAGGAATGGGGGCTTTGATAACTTATGGAAGTTATGTTGGCAAAAATGACAACATCGTATCATCTGCAGCATTAATCACTCTCACCGATGTCGGTATAGCTTTAATTGCTGGTTTGATGATCTTCCCTCTTATCGGATACATGACTGAAGGTGCTATGACTGATGTTGGCCGTGGACCAGCACTAATATTCGTAACTCTTCCTCAAATCTTTGGAACAATTGGCGGAACCCTTGGCGCTGTTGTAGGTACAACCTTCTTTATACTGTTATGCTTTGCTGCACTGACGTCTACAGTATCATTATTAGAGGTGCCTGTATCTTATATTGTTGACGAGAAAAATATAAAGAGAAGTAAAGCTGTTTGGCTAGTTGCAGGACTTATTTACTTAATAGGAATCCCTTCTTTATTAGGAAATGGTTATTCAGAATTCTTCTCAAACTTTATTACTTATGTAGGTGCAGAAAGTGCTACAGACTTCTTATCATTCGTTGGTCACGTGGCTAATGACACATTGTTACCACTTGGTGGATGCTTAATAGCATTCTTTGCTGGTCATGTTTGGAAGAAAGCTAACCTTGATGAAGAACTCGCTCAGGGAGCACCTGGATACAAAGGTTCATTTATTCAGAAGTATCTGAACTTCGCAGTTAGCTATCTTTCTCCAATTGTATTGGGGACTTTATTTGTACTTACTGTGCTGGGTACCTTCTTCGGAATAAACCTGATCTAAGGGTAGAATGCTAAAAGAAAACAATTAAGAGGCTTGAAACTTTGTTTCAGCCTCTTTTTTTAATTCTTTCCATTCAGGCTGAGTAGGAATTTTACCTTCATCAAAAAGGTTAATTAACCAACTTACAATTTCCTGATTGTAGCCAAACTGATCTACCAGATCATTACAGAACTCAATCTCAGAGTCCTCCACAATACCATCAGCATAGACCATCATGATCACATCATACAGCTGATCCATTTTTTCATCATGGTTATCTGGTATATGAAGATCATTTTTCTTGTTACTTCTTAATAAGCTTGCAATTTGACGATCCTTTAAACCGTATTTATCACCAATTTTGTAAATAAGTTTTTCCTCATCAGGGTGAAGGTGACCGTCAGCCTTAGCTAAAGAAATAAGATTTTTAAGGTGATTCTTCTTAAAAGAAAGATATTGATGTTCAAAAAAGCCGATCATATTATTAAGTTAATATTATGTTTTCCACAAACGTCTAGTTAGAGCTATCACCTCATCAAGGTCACTTTTCTTCAACTCAAGTCGCTCAGCGATATTTAGACAAAGGTCATACTCCTTATCTTCAATATCTCCATCAACCATTGACATAAACACTACATCAGCTAGTTGTTCTTCACGGTCATCCATGTCATCAGGAACAACAAAATCCAACTCCGTTGGGTTTTTCAATATTCTGGTAACATCTTCCGCAGGCAAACCAAGCTCCTCAGCACGCTCTTCCAAAAACTCCTTTTCTTCTTCTTCAAAATGGCCATCTGCATAAGCAACTGACACTAGATTTTGAAAGTGCTCCAATTTAATATTTCTCAAGGAAATCGATTTAAATAAGATAAATAAGCTCTAAATACTAAAAGTAATAAAATTACCTCAATAATTGAATGATTGTCAAGCGCTTAAAACAGATTTATCTTACTACTGCTTCCTCAGAATTCAAATAATCAATGATCAAGCTGCTAGCTCCTAGTATTGGAGCGCTTTGGTTTTGCAGGCCTGAAGGTAGAACCTGCACTTTGCCCTTGTAGATAGGCATAAGTGTTTCTTCTAAATATTTTCTGGTTGGTGAGAATATTAAATCTCCCGCCAAAGAAAGTCCTCCAAATAAGAATATAGCTTCAGGATCAGTATGAGCCACAGTATCAGCCAGTTTAGCACCTAGCACCTGCCCAGTATATTCAAAAGCATCCTTAGCAACCAAATCGCCACGTAATGCTGACTCGGCTATCATTTTGGTTGATAAATCATGGAAGCTTATGCCTCTTAGTTCACTGTCTTCCATATGATCTGCTAACATCTTGTAGACAGTCCTTTTTATACCTGTTGCTGATACATAAGTTTCCAAACATCCTCTCCTACCACAGCCGCATTGTCTTCCTCTTGGGTTAATGATTACGTGCCCCAACTCAGCTGCGAAGCCATCATGTCCGTGTACTAACTTACCGTTGCAAACAATACCAGCACCCAGCCCGGTACCCAAAGTAATCACAATAAAGTCGTTCATCTTTTTGGCATTGCCATAGATCATCTCGCCCATGGCTGCAGCATTCGCATCATTTGTAACAAGAACAGGCACATCAAAATCTTCTCTGATAATGTCCACAATAGGAATAACACCTTTCCAATTAAGATTTGGAGCATGTTCAATAGTACCTCGGTAATAATTTGCATTTGGAGCACCTATTCCTATGCCTATGATTTTCCCGTTATTTCCTACTTTATCAACACCTACTCTTATTGAATCAGAAAGCTCCTTGATAAAGTCTCTAAAATCCTCATGGGTTTGGGTAGGTATTTTTGATTGATAAAGAACCTTTCCATCTAGATCAACCAAACCGAATTTCGTAGATGTCCCTCCTATGTCTATACCCACTATTAACTCAATCATGACAAATTATATCTTTTGTTTAAATGATATTGAACCAAATCGTTTATCGGTTCTTTTATTATTTTACCAACTTCTATACCCTTCTCTTTTGCTACTTCTTTCAAAATATCTGAAAAGAAATACGCAATAGAACCTGTAAAGTGTGTTCTCACAGATTCATATTTACTAAACTTTGTTACATACAAATCCATAAACTCGCCCATACCCCTTGTTATCATTTCAATAAAAAAAGGATGTTCCTTGTACTCCTGAATGAATTTCATGAATGAGGCCAAATAAACGTTTGGATAAGGCTTCATATATACATTTTCAAGAATTTCATCTTTGGTAAGATGAAATTGCTCCGTAAAAGCCTTATCAAGATCCTTTGGCAATGTTTTGTATAAGTATGCATGAAGCAATTGGCGACCATAACTTGAGCCTCCGCCTTCATCACCCAAAACATAATCTAATGCTGGTGTTTCTTGTCGAACTATATCTCCATCAAAGTAACAAGCGTTAGAACCTGTACCTAATATGCAAGATATTGATCCAACGCCTTCATATGTAGCCAATGCAGAAGCCACAATATCATGGTTTACATAATATTGACTTTTAGGAAAGGCTCTCGTAAAAGCTCTTGAAATGACGTTCTGAAAGTTCTTACTTCCACAGCCAGCGCTATAGATGTAGGCAACTTCCATCTTCTTATCTTTTAGCTCAGGAATGGATGTAAATAGCTGATATATCTCCTCCTCATTATGGAAAATAGGGTTCAGCCCTCCAGTGCTAAAAAAACCAATGGTTTTTTCATCTTCAATGAGCTGCCAGTCGCACTTGCTCGATCCGCTGATGCCAACTAGTACCATTAAATTGAGAGTATCTTAGAGATTCTTAATGCTTCTGGTTCTATCTCATGATTTTTAACCATGGTAGATTCGAAATCATTGTAAACTGTAATGCCATTTTGAATACCAACCATCACATCTGTTTTACCAGCCATGATACCTTCCACCGCATACACTCCCATTTTACTGGCCAATACTCGATCAAAGTAAGTTGGAGATCCACCGCGTTGCAAATGGCCTAATATGGTCACTTTAGTATCATAATAAGGGAATCGTTTGTGAACCTCTTCTGCAATTTGAAGAGCATTCCCCAATTTACCACCTTCAGCAACTACTACAAGACTCGAGCTCTTTTTGCTTTCCACACCCTTATCCAGCTTAGCTACTAGCTGGTCAATTGTCATTTCATCTTCCGGAATGATAATCGCGGCAGCTCCCCCGGCTATCCCCGAATTGATGGCAATATAACCAGAGTCTCTACCCATAACCTCGATGAAAAACAATCGGTTATGCGAAAGTGCGGTATCTCTAATTTTATCTACTGCATCTACAACCGTATTAGTGGCTGTATCATACCCTATGGTAAAATCAGTGCCTGGCAAGTCATTATCTATAGTACCAGGAATACAAATAACAGGCATTTTATGCTCTAAATAGAAATTATGAAGGCCTGTGAATGTTCCATCGCCACCAATGGCAACAAGGGCATCTATGCCTTTTTTCTTAAGATGATCACAAGCCTTTTGACGACCTTCTTTAGTTCGAAACTCATCACTTCTTGCTGATTTCAGGATAGTACCACCTCTTTGAATAATATTGCCAACTGAACGTGCATCCAATTCCTCAATATCCCCTTCAATCATACCCTCATATCCGCGATAAATACCGTATATCTTCTTATTGTAATAAATGCTTGTTCTTACCACCGCTCTTATCGCTGCATTCATTCCTGGAGCGTCTCCTCCTGAGGTAAAAACTGCAATATTATTAATCTCTTTACTCATTAAGTCAAGGTTATTTTTTTGCTAAAATTAATGAAGATAACAATGCAATAACCATGAATTTGTACTGAATTTCAAGTAAAAATGGCAATTCTATTGGCGCAATCGATTGAAATGAATTCAATGAATGAAAATAATTTTCAGCCTTGTTGCAAAGGTTTTTGCACAAATGTTGAGAGCAGCGAATAGATTATATTACTCAGCTAATTGAGTTAAGAAGAGAAGTGTTATGATGTTCGTTAAAAGCGGTTAAAGTGTTAACAAGGCTGCACCAAATACACCAGCACTATCTCCTAACTTAGGAGCAATGATGTGAGTGTCGAATCGTGTATTAAAAGTGAACTCCTTGGCCTTTTCAACCCCCTCTGTATAAATGCTTGTTATGTTGCCTACCCCACCACCTATAACAATCACTTCAGGGTCTAAAGTATTAATGATTGTTGATATGCCTATACCAAAGAAATGATGTAAGCGATCAATAGTGTCCTTAGCATATTTATCAGTAGCCAGATCAGCTACTATATTTTTTAACTTCTTCTTAGATCCGCTTACCGACTCATAAAATCGCTCAAGCGATGGTCCTGACAGTATGGTTTCAACGCAACCAGATTTACCACAATAACATGGTCCGCCTGAAGTATCAAGAAAATTATGCCCCCACTCACCTGCTATGCCCTGAAAACCTTTAACCACCTTACCATTCACCACTACGCCACCTCCAACTCCTGTGCCCATGATAACACCAAATACAACTTCTGCGTTTGGTGCTATATCCTGAACGCTACCTAATTTTGCTTCAGCAAGAGCAAAGCAATTAGCATCATTAGCAATAACAACTTCCTTTTCAAGTACACTTATTAAATCTTCTAAAAAAGGTTTGTGATTAAGGCTGGTTGAATTACTATTCTTAAGAAGCCCTGTATGCGGATCTATTGCACCCGGAGTACCAATGCCGAGCACTTCGCATTGAGCACCTGTTTCCTTTTCCATAAGGTCAACAAGAATCTTTATTCTTGAAAGGACATGATCATAACCTTTATCACCTTCGGTATCAATCCTGTTTCTGAAGATTATTTTATTGAAATCATTCCGATCAATTATAACTCCTTCAATCTTTGTTCCACCAAGGTCAATACCCCATAGATAATTATCTGCGCTCATATACTCAATACTTTAAATAATGCCTAATTACGTAAATTCACTCGCTACTTCCAATTCCTTATTTAACCATTCTTTCTCCTGCTCTATCCTAGCCTTATCCCAATTAAAACATTTCGTCATATGATCTAAAACGGACTCTTTCAACTTCTCAATGGTCTTAATATTGAAAAACAATCTGCCAGTTCTTCTTTCGAAAAAATCTAAAACAGAGAGGACACATTCATTTTCAATCGTCCATTGCAACTCCGCAAGCGCTAAAACTATTTCAGCATCCTTTTCGTTAATTACATCTGAAATAGTTAAAATCTCATCTGTCTGTTTCCCATAATTACCCACTAAATACTCAGCATAATACGGATCTAACCCCTTTGCAATAACCCTTTGCTTAACTGTGGATTCATATGATCTAACTTCTTTGGCATTTTTGAAGGTGCCCCCTGTAAGTATAAGATTCTCGGTTATACAAGGACCAATAATACGATGACCCTTCTCAGAAAGTCTTTTACTAAGCTTGTCAATGATTCTTTCTGCCATTTTTCTATAACCTGTCAGTTTTCCCCCTGCTATAGACAACAAGCCACTTTCTGACTCAAAAATCTCATCTTTTCTAGACAATTGAGAGGCAGACTTACCCTCTTCCTCTATTAACGGCCTTAAGCCTGCCCAACTTGATTCTACATCATCAATATCAAGCTGAATATCCGGAAAAATATGTTTTACCCCATCAATCAAATATTGAACATCCTTCCTCGCCGTTCTCACATCATCCAAGTCACCAAAATAATCTGTATCAGTAGTGCCAACATAAGTAACGCGATCTCTGGGAATGGCAAAAATCATTCTGCCATCAGGCACATCAAAGTATACAGACTGTTTAACCGGAAATTTTTCATACGGCAAAACAATATGCACTCCTTTAGTAGGGTGAAGTTTTTTCCCACTCAGCGATTTATTCTTTTCTCTGAGCTTATCAACCCAAGGCCCCGCAGCACTAATCGTATAAGACGCATGAGATTCAAAGGTTTTTCCCGTAAGATGATCAAGACACTTAATGCCACTCACTTTGCCGTTATCATTATAGGTAAAATCTGTAGCCTCGACATAATTAATAATATGCGCACCTTTTTGTACCGCTGTTTTTAATACTTCTATGGTCAGTCTTGCGTCATCAGTACGGTATTCAGCATAAATACCTCCTCCTTCAATTTTTTCATCATGAAGAAGAGGCTCCTTCTCCATCGTCTCTTCTTTCGTTAGCATTTTACGCTGATCTACCTTCTCAACACCTGCCAACACATCATAAACCATTAACCCCACTGAAGTCATGATTTTACCATAAGTGCCGTCTTTTATCAATGGTAAGAGCATTCTCTCAGACTTTACCAGATGAGGAGCAAGATGGTGTACTATGGCTCTCTCATGACCAACTTCACGAACCAGAGCTATTTCAAATTGCTTTAGGTATCTCAGCCCTCCATGTATAAGTTTGGTGGATTTGCTACTTGTTCCAGAGGCAAAATCACTTTTTTCCACTAGCGCCACTTTCAAACCTCTGGATACTGCATCTAAGGCAATACCTGCACCTGTAATACCTCCTCCAATTATGATTAAGTCATATTTTTCAGACATTAGGTGTTCTACCAGTACATCTCTATTTCGCGCATCGAATAAATTCATTATTCTTTATCTAACCAGTTAAATGTTCTTTTAACAGCATTTTGCCATTGTCCGTACCGTTTCTTCCTTTTTTCATCAGGCCAGTTGGGCTTATATACCTTATCAACATCTTGTATAGACTGAAGTTTATTTTTATCGAATAATTTTGCACCATACCCTGCTAGTAGCGCTGCTCCTAAAGCAGTCGATTCTGTAAATGCAGGCCTAACAACTCCTACACCAAGCAAATCGGCCTGAAACTGCATCAAATAATTATTGGCAACTGCTCCACCATCTACCTTCAGCTCTTCTAATGTTATTCCACTATCCTTTTGCATGGCATCTAAAATATCCTTAGTCTGAAAGGCCATTGACTCAACAGCTGCTTTAGCCAAATGCGCAGGATTAGTATCTCTGGTTAAACCAAAAATAGCCCCGCGGGAGTATTGATCCCAATAAGGCGCTCCCAGACCAGTAAATGCCGGCACCATTATTACATCTTCATTATCTCTCACACTTTCAGCCATAGCTTCAGTTTCGTCTGCCGATTTTATAAGCCCTAAGCCATCCCTTAGCCACTGAACTACGGCTCCTGCTATAAACACGCTACCTTCGAGTGCATATATTATTTCACCATCAATACCATAAGCTATTGTACTCAATAGTCCATTTTTAGACTTACAAACCTCTTTACCAGTATTCATGAGCATAAAACAGCCTGTACCATAGGTGTTTTTAGCCATGCCCGGCTCCAAACAAGTCTGACCAAATAATGCTGCCTGCTGGTCTCCTGCTATCCCATGAATTGGAATTTTCACCCCTTTGTATTCCCAATCGCCAAAATGATCGGCCGAAGATTTGACTTCCGGAAGCATAGACGCTGGAACATCCAGCATTTCCAAAAGCTTAGCATCCCACTTCAATGATTTGATATTGTACATCAAGGTTCTACTGGCGTTAGTACAATCAGTAACGTGCTTTTCGCCTTTGGTAAGTTTCCATACCAGCAATGAATCCACAGTGCCGAATTTAAGATTACCATGTGCGGCACTTTCTTTGGCTCCATCAACATTGTTTAATATCCAATTAACCTTAGTACCCGAAAAGTAGGAATCCAGGACTAAGCCCGTGTTTTCGGAAACATAAGGTTCATATCCCTCCGCTTTAAGCTTATCACAAAATCCTGATGTCCTTTTATCCTGCCAGACAATAGCTTTATAAACTGCCTTGCCTGTGTTTTTGTCCCATACAATTGCTGTCTCTCGCTGATTAGTAATGCCAACAGCAGCTATATCAGCCGGGTTAATACTATTATTTTCAATCAGATCAATCAGTACTTTACTTTGTGAGGACCATATCTCTTCGGGATCATGTTCTACCCATCCTGATTTAGGAAAATACTGTTTAAATTCCTGCTGCTCCATAGCTACCATTTTTGCATTTGAATCAAACAAAACGGCTCTGGAACTTGTGG